>JBHELM010000060.1:0-5169 GCA_046352715.1 Thermoplasmatota archaeon
GGCAGTTCCGAAAACCCCATGACTTGGAGAGCGCATGGCTGGGCATGGCTGCCGACCCGAAGGCCAAGGTGGACGTGAACCGCCCGAACGACGCCGCGGACCGCCTCGCGATGCTCAAGGAGCTGGCGAAGATGACCAAGCCCACCGGGGCGTCGTCGCAGGGGAAGAGCGAAGAGAGGCCGGACGACGAGTAGGCTTGCCGTCTAACCGCGAAACCCGCGAACGCGAGGGAAGGGTTCCTGGGTTCGCGGCCTCCGCGGTTCGTGGTGTCAGTAGGTGCGGGCGAACCGCAGCGTGTCCTTGGCCATCGTGCCGCACACGCCGCAGGGGCCGCCCTTGTTGTGCGCCTTGTCCATGCCAGCGGGGACGCCGAGCGTCTTGATGTCGAGGCCTTTCTCCACCTGCGCCGCGCAGTTGTCGCAGCAGATGGGCATGGCGAGGATGTAGCCGACGCCGGCCTTCTGGCCCTCGGCGTCGAGGGCGCGGGCCTCGTCGAGGGTCTTGGGGTGCTTGACGCGGGTCTGCACGAAGGCGGCCTGCCGCTCGAAAAGGGCCTTCTGGATGTCGGCCAGCAGGGCGTTGACGCCGGCCTCGAGGCCGTCGAGCGGGATGGCGCGCTTGCCCTCCTTGCCCATGTCGCGGCGCGCGGCGAAGGCGGACTTCTTCTCGACGTCCTTGGGGCCAATCTCGAGGCGCAGCGGGACGCCGCGCAGCTCCCAGTGGTAGTACTTCTCGCCGGAGGTCTTGGGGCGGTCGTCCAGCTCGACGCGCAGCCCGGCGGCCGCGAGGCGGTCCTTGACGGCGCGGCAGGCGGCGAGGACGGCGTCGCTGCCCTCCTTGAACAGGACGGGGACGATGACGACCTGGAACGGGGCGATCTCGGGGGGCAGGATGAGGCCGTTGTCGTCGCCGTGGCAGCCGACGATGGCGCCGACGAGCCGCTCGCTCATGCCGTAGGTGGTCTGGTGGCAATAGGCATGAGTCCCTCTGTATGTGAACGTTCCAACCTCCGGAATGTCTACCGGCGTTCCTCCGTTGGAATTTAGCTGCGGCAATTTCACTACAGTTACATCGCTTGACACTGGGGATGAAGAAGACTGCCCAGCCGTCACGAAATGGTACTTTCGCCCATTTACCTCCACCGAGAAGCCCATCCCACCAGGATTCCAGTTAACCTCTAGGTAAGTGAGTAATTCCGCTCTCATACCTGCGGCTTTCATCCAATGAACCATCGATTCCGCAAGCCCGCCCAACTCGTACTTCATGCCGTAGGCGCGGGCGAAGTTCTCGCCGTAGTAGTGGACCGTGGCGCACTGGAGGGTGCGGCCCGAGGGCATCACGACGTCGGCGCCGGTGGAGTCGACGGCGCCGGGGAACTTGTCCCAGTCGGGGCGCCGCGAGTAGAGGGCCGGCAGCGCGAGCTTCTGGTAGACGTTGCCGACGATGGCGAGGTCCAGCTCGACGTGCTCGCGCGCGGTCGTCTCGTCGGCGAAGACCGAGTGGTCCTCGAAGAAGTGGATTTCGCGCACGCGCATGAAGGCGCGTGTCTGCTTCGTCTCGTAGCGGAACACGTTGCAGATCTGGAACGTCTGGAGCGGCAGGTCGCCGTGACTGCGAATCCAGAGCGGGAAAATCTCGTACATCGCGCACTCGGAGGTGGGGCGCACCACCCAGCGCTCGCCGTCGGGCAGCGCGTTGTCGCCGGCGTGCGTCACCCAGAACACCTCGGAGCCGAAGCCCTTGATCTGGTCCGCCTCCTTCATGAACAGCTTCTCGGGGATCATCAGGGGGAACGAGACCTCGTCGTGGCGGGTGCGCTCCATCTCCTGCCGCGTGAACTGGTCGATGCGGCCCATGATGCGCTGGCCGTAGGGGCGCCAGATGTTCATGCCCTTGATGGGATAGCGCTTGTCGGTGAGCTCGGCGACCTCGACGACCTCGTTGTACCACTCCATGAAGTCCTTGGACTTGGGGACAGTGGTTGCAGGCATGACGGCCGGGCCACTGGGGACTCGCATAAAAGCCCCGCCCGGGGCGTCTGACCTTGACTGGCCTTGCACCTACCCCCTCGACGCGCCGCGGCCGAAGCAGGGATTTCCGGGGTGTCTGAAATTTTTTCCCTCCATTCGCCCCTCCGAAACCACGGATTCCACGGAGGACATGGAACCACCCTCTCCGTACCTCCGTGGAATCCCTGGTTCGGCAGGGGCGGCGAGGAAGGGTAGCTTCTTCTGCCGCGCCCCGGGTCGCTGGCCATGCGGCGCGCGCAGTGGCTTCCCCTGCTGGCGCTGCCGCTCGCCCTCGGCGCTCTGCCCACCGGCGCCCAGCCTACGGCGGCCTCCGGCGCCGAGGCGACGGTCCTCCTGTTCCACCCGCTCGACCAGGTGGACCCCTTCGGCATCCAGTTCGGGGACGGCGACCCGTTCTCGGCGCGATACGCCGCCGTGGCGGCGCAGACCGGCCAGTTCGACTATCCTGTCTTCGTCGCCGACGGGCTCCGCCCCATCCAGGCGCTGCCCGACGCCGAGAAGCCCTACCAGGGGACGCTCGATGCCTACGAGGCGGCCGTCACGGCGCGTCCCGATGCCGCCGCGCTCACCCTCACGCTTGCCACGCAGAAGTCGGGGCCGCAGGCGCTCCTCAGGGTCGACGTCCTACCCCACGCGCCCATCCAGGAGAGCCAGGGGCAGGCCCTCCATCTCCACGTCGCGCTCGCCGAGGACCCGGTCCACTACCGGCCGCCCGCGCCGGTCTCCAACGGCGTCGTCGACCACCGCTTCACCGTGCGCGCCTACCGCGACCTCGGCTCCATCGACCTTGAGGCGCCAGGCAACTTCACGGCGGCCATCCCCCTGGACGCGGGGTGGCAGGCCGACCATCTCCTCGCCGCCGCGTGGGTGCAGGCCGACGGCACGCCCGGCCGCTTCGCCCCGACCGAGGTGCTGCAGGCGACCCACGCCCCGCTCGGCGGCACGGTGCGGCAGGAGGCGAAGGGCGTCCTCGTCGAGGTCTACTCGGCAACCTGGTGCACGCCCTGCCTCTACGGCGACCTCGCGGCGGAGCAGGTCGCCATCCGCCACGCCGGCGCGCAGCCGCTGCCCGAGCCCGCCGCCCGCTACTTCGAGGCGCCGCCGCAGCCGCTCCTCGCCGTCGCCTCCGCCGCCTTGGTCGCGTTGGCCGTTGCGTTCCTGCCGCGCGGAGGCCGGCAATGACCGCTGCATCTCCTCTACCAAACCACGAATTCCACGAAACCGTCCTCCCGGTTCGTGCAATTCGTGGAATTCGTGGTTCCGTCGGGGTGGGGCGTTGATCGCCGCCGCCCTGCCCTGGCTCGCCCTTCTTGCGTCGCTGCTGGCCCTCGGCGCCACCACCGCGACCCTGCTGCGCAACCGGGCTCTCGACCGCGCAGCCTCCTCCTTGTGGGCCCTCGCCGCGCTGCTGAGCCTCGCCGCGTTCGCGTGGCTGGCGAGCCGGTTCCTCGCGGCGGACCTCTCGCTCTCCTACGTCTTCTTCTACACCCGCACCGACCTGCCGTGGCCGTGGCGCCTCGCCGGCACCTGGGCCGGCCGCGAGGGCTCGCTGCTGCTCTGGGGCACCGCGCTGGCCGCCATTACCTCTCTCGTCGCGTGGGGGCACGCCCGCCGCGCCGCTGGGGACCCGGCCCTGGAGCTGGCCCGCCGCTGGGCGCGCTGGTTCCTCGGCCTCTTCTCCGCCGCCTTCCTGCTCGCCGTCGCGCTCCAGGACACGTTCTCCCCCACCAGCGCGAGCCTGCTCGCCGGCCGCCCGCTCGGCAACGGCCTCAACCCGACGCTCAAGTCGGCGTTCATCCTCATCCACCCCCCCGTGATGTTCGTGGCCTACGCCCTCGCGACGGTGCCCGCCGCCGCCGTGCTGGGCCACCTCGCCTCCGGCACCGACCGCTGGAGCCGCGTGGCCCTCCTGCCAAGCCGCGTCGGCTGGCTCCTGTTCACCTTCGCCATCGGCCTGGGCGCGATGTGGGCCTACTACACCCTCGGCTTCGGCGGCTACTGGGCGTGGGACCCGGTGGAGGTCGCGAACCTGCTGCCGTGGCTGGCGCTCACGCTCTACCTGCACGCGCAGCTCCACCACCTGCGGCACGGCTCCTACCGCGCCCTCGGCCCGCTGCTCGGCGTCCTGCCGCTCCTGCTCACGCTGTTCTCCACCATCAGCACCCGCAGCGGCCTGTGGGTCAGCGTGCACGCCTTCACCGACCCGACGGACGCCTTCGACCCGGACCCCGCCGGGCGCTTCCTCGGCATCCTGCGCGTCGAGCCCAGCCTTGCCTTCCCCGTCGCGCTGTGGCTGGCGACGCTGGGCGTGTTCCTCGCGCTGTGGTGCCGCCGCCTCGCGCTGGAGGACGGCCGCTTCCCCCACGCCAGCAAGGCGGTCGCCGCGCTGTTCGGCGCCTTGGCCGGCTACGCCCTCCTCGCCCCCGCGAGCCTGCTCTCCATCCTGTTCGAGGCCGCGCATGCCGTGAGCAACGGGGCGACGGGCTACGGCCTGCTCGGCCTCACCTTCGCCGCCTTCCTGCTCGGGGCGTTCCCCGCGCTGCTGCGGCCCACCGGCTCGCGCAAGCTCCGCCTCGACCTGCGCAGCCTCGCCGCCTACGCCATCGGCGCGCTCGCCGTCGCCCTCATCCTGCTGTTCCTGTTCCACATGGCGGCGGTCAACGGCTGGCGCACCAGCTTCTACGAGGCGCGCTTCCCCTGGCTCGCCACCCCGGTCCTCCTCGGCCTGCTGGTCTTCCAGGCGCACGGCTCCTACGGGCGCAAGCGCAGCCTCCGCATCGCGGCCGCGGCGTGGGCCCTCGCCATCGCGGCGGCGCTCCTGCTCCCCACACCGGCTGGCGGCACCTACCTGGCCGTGCTGGCGGCGGCGCTCGTCCTGGTGAGCGTCGACCGCATCCGCCGTGCCGCGCCCGTCCCCCAGACCCCGCGCCCGGTCCGCCGCGCCGCGACGCTGGCCTGGCTCGGCGCGGTGCTGGACGTCCTGTTCTGGGCCGACCCGCCGACGCGGTTCACCTACGGCCCGTGGCCGGTCCACGTCGGCCTCGTCCCGCAACTCCTGCTGCTGGGCGTGTCGCTTGTTGCGCTCTGGCAAGCCACGCGGATGCTGGCCGGCGCCGCCGCCGCCCGTCCAGGATGGACG
>JBHELM010000061.1:0-2935 GCA_046352715.1 Thermoplasmatota archaeon
AGCAGGAACAGCTTGTTGCCGGCCTGCTTGAGGTCCATCGTCGTGGCGTGGGCGTAGTGGTCGAGGATGCCGATGCCCATGACGGTCGGCGTCGGCGGGATGGGGCCGCTGGGGCCCTCGTTGTAGAGGCTCACGTTGCCCGACGAGTAGGGGACGTCAAGGACGCGCGCCATGTCGCCGAGGCCGCGGGTGGACTCGTACAGCTCCCACATCCGCTCCGGCTTCTCGGGGTTGCCGAAGTTGAGGTTGTCGCACATCGAGCTGATGCGCGCGCCGACGGCGGCGAGGTTGCGCACGGTCTCGTCGACGGCGGACGCGGCGCCCCAGTAGGGGTCGCGGAGGCAGTAGTTGGGGTTCACGTCCGAGGAGATGGCAAGCGCCTTGTCGGACTCCGCCACCGGCTTGAGAACGGCGGCGTCGCCGGGGCCCTCGTGGCCGATGACGCCCTGGAACGGCTTGAGGACGGTGTTGGCGCGCACCTCGTGGTCGTACTGCCGCACGACCCACTCCTTCGACATGACGTTGGGGTGCGCCAGCATCCAGAGCAGGACCTTGCCGAGGTCGGCGGGCGCGTCGAACTTCAGGTAGTTGCTGCGGTTGACCTTGCGCGCGGCGACGGGGCGGTCGTAGACGGGGCCGCCGGTGCTGAACGCGAGGTCGAACTCCAGCACCTTCTCGCCCCGGTAGAGGACGCGGTTGACCGGCTCCGGGATGACGGTGCCCACCACGGCGGCGGGGACGTCCCACTTCTTCGCGACCTGGAGGATCGCCCCGACCTTGTCGGGGCGCGCGGTGACCATCATGCGCTCCTGCGACTCGCTGACCCAGATCTCCCACGGCGCCAGGTTCGGCACCTTCGTGGGCACCTGGTCGAGCAGGATTTCGCAGCCGAAGCCGGCGTCGTAGGCCAGTTCGCCCGCGACGCACGACAGGCCGCCGCCGCCGAAGTCCTTGCAGCCGGTGACCAGCTTCTTCTGGATGAGCTCGAGGGTGACGTGGATGAGCGGCTCCTTCAGGATGGCGTCGCCCACCTGCACGGCGCTGCGGCTCGCCTCCTCGCTGGCCTCGCTCAACTCCTCGCTGGCGAAGGCGACGCCGTGGATGCCGTCGCGGCCCGTCGGGTTGCCCAGGTACACGAACACGTCGCCGACGTTGCCGGCGCGCGAGTGGGTCAACTGGGACTTGTGCAGGACGCCGACGCAGCCGACGTTGACGAGGCAGTTGCCGGTGTAGCCGGGGTGGAACGTGATGCCACCGGCCACGGTCGGGATGCCGACGCGGTTGCCGTAGTCGCGGATGCCCTCGATGACGCCGGACAGCAGGAAGCGCGGGTGCTTGACGCCGCTGGGCAGCGCCTCCAGGGGCGTGTCGAGCGGGCCGAAGAAGAGCGGGTCGATGAGGGCGACGGGCTGCGCGCCCATGCAGACGACGTCGCGGATGACGCCGCCGATGCCGGTGGCG
Organism: Thermoplasmatota archaeon; assembly: GCA_046352715.1. Taxonomy (GTDB): domain Archaea; phylum Thermoplasmatota; class E2; order JACPAO01; family JAHFTW01; genus JAHFTW01. The sequence continues at coordinate 1,462 of JBHELM010000061.1, forward strand.
GCGCCGCCGTAGGGCTCGATGGCGCTGGGGTGGTTGTGCGACTCCAGCTTCGGGCTGTAGTACCAGTTGCCGTCGAAGGGCAGGACGCCGGCGTCCTCGCGGCAGACGATCTTGTCCTCGGCGATGCCGTAGACGTTGCGCTTGAGGACGGGCTTGCTGGACTTGTAGCAGCAGTGCTCTGACCACGCCTGGCCGAGCGCCTCCAGCTCGACGTCGGTGGGGTTGCGCCTCTTGCTGGCGAAGTAGGCGCGGGCGTCCTTCATCTCCTGGAGGGAGAGCCGGATGCCGAGCGCCTTGCTGCACGCCACCAGCTCGCCGTCCGACATCGCGGCGAGGTCGAACTCCTTCAGCGGGAAGGGGACGTTGCGCTTGTGGACGTGGCGCTCCCACGACGGGCCGCCGCCCCTCGGTTCCGCCTGCGCCTGGGCCTGCGGCGCGAGGCGGCTGTAGAGGATCTGCGCTGCGGGGGAGATGTCGGGGGCGCGGAAGGCCACCTCGGCGGAGCGCTGCGCGACCTGCTGCGGCGTGGACTCCTTCGCCCAGACGGTGTACCCCTTGGCCTTCGGGCCGGGGCGGGCGGGCTGGGCGGCCGCCCTCGCTGCGGGGGACGGGTGCGGCGTGGCGGCCTTGCCGGGCTTCGCCTTGTCCGCCTTCGGGGGGGCCTTGGCGGCGGCCTTCGCCGCGACCTTCCTCCTGAGCTGTGCCGCGACCTGGGGGAGGGCGCCGGCGATGGGCTGGGTGCGGCCCTTGCCCTTGGCGATGACCTTGCCGGCGTGCGCCTTGGCGTCCTTGGCGGCGCGGCCGGTGACCTTCGGGTTCTTGGTGCGGCGCATCGAGGCGGCGTGCATGCCCCTACTCCTCGATCTTGACGCTGTAGTCGTGGATGACCGGGTTGGTGAGCAGGCGCCGGCACATGCGGTCGACCTCCTTCCTCGCCTTCTCCTTCGACTTGGTCTTGAGGTCGATGCTCCACACCCGCGTCGAGTGGGCGGCGGTGACGCCGTCGAAGCCCAGCAGGTGCAGCGCTTTGAGCGTGTTCTGCCCCTCGGGGTCGGAGATGCCGGGCTTGAGGTGGACGGTGACGAGTGCCGTGACCATGGGTCTCGGGTCGGCCACCCCCCATCTCTACATAACGCTGCTTTGCACAGGTGCGAAGCCTCCAGAAGCCCCAAGTGCCCACGCCGCTTCCCGCCCGCCATGGCACGGGCGGAGGCGCGCGAGGTCATCTACCGGGTCCACGCCCCGCCGGGCACCACGCCCCGCCAGCTCTCCCTTCGCCTCTCGCTCGCCGCCCCCGGCGCCACCGTGGAGACCACCGTCACCCACCTCGACGACGAGGGCGACGTGTGGCGCACCCTCGCCGTGCAGGGGCGGCCCGAGGAGATCGCCGCGGTGAAGGCCGCCTTCGACGCCTACGCGGCGCCGTTCCTGGTCGAGAAGGCCGTCCTGGGCCAGACGGCGCGCCGTCTCATCC
>JBHELM010000062.1:0-15357 GCA_046352715.1 Thermoplasmatota archaeon
CCCCTACGGCTACGCCATCGTCGGCGGCATGACCCTCAAGCCCGACAGCGAGCTCAAGAGCCACCTCATCCCGTGGTACCACGTCGTCGCGGCTGACGTCGGCGCGATGTACCCCACCATCCTCAAGGCGCGCAACCTCACCGCCGACACCGTCGTGCCGGCCAGGGCGGGCGAGACGCCGGACGACTGGGTCTGGCTGTTCGAGCTGGACGAGGTGTTCGCCGCCTCCGGCAAGTACGTCGTCAAGAAGGCGGACCCCAACGACCGCTTCACCAAGGGCAAGGGCTGGCTCATCGGCGTCAAGCACAGCAAGGAGCCCGGGATGGTCAACCTCGCCATGGGCGGCATCCTCAGCACCATCCAGAAGGTCAAGGACGAGCGCGCGCGGGCCAAGAAGGAGGGCAAATCGAAGGACGTCCTCCGCATCCTGGACATGACCTACCAGAGCCTCAAGGCGGCGCGCAACGCCGGCACCCACGGCATCCTGGTCGCCGTCAACGTCTCCTGCCGCCAGTTCAACGTCTGGGGCGGCGCCAACATCACCACGATTGGCCAGAAAATCCTTCACGAGACCCTGGTCGACTGGGAGAAGGAAGGGATTCGCGTCGTCTACGGTGACAGCGTGGTGGGGAGCCGCTCCGTGGTCGTGCAGGACCCGCAGGGGCGCACCCGCGTCCTGCCGCTGGAGGAGTTGTGGGACGCCGTGGATGGCGAGCCGCACTCCTGGCATGGCAAGGAGGCGAAGGTGGCGGACGGCTGGCGGGCGCTCGCGATGGACTCCGACAGCGGCGGCCAGGGCTGGCACTCCCTCGTGCGCGTCATCCGCCACGCCACGGACAAGCCGGTGTGGCGCATCGGGCAGCGCGACGGCGAGACCGTCTGCACCGAGGACCACTCGCTGATGGTGCGCGACGGGCAGCAGGTCGTGCGCGCCCGCCCCGCCGAGGCGCTGGAGCGGCCGATGGTGCGCGTCAAGGTCCCCGCCGGCAATGCACCGGCGTCCATCGACTTGCTCGAGTGGGTCGCGCCGCTGGGCCGGAGGCTGTCGGCGCAGCACCGCAATGACAACCGCTTCGGGCACAATCGCCGTATCGACCGCTTCCACTTCGACGACGAGTGGGTTTGGTACGGGACGACCAGCGACCCATTGGCACACCCACGGTTCCGCCGCCACGTCGCGGTCGGCTCGCCGGCGTGCTCCGCCCTGATGCGGCTGCTAGGAGCCTACGTGGCGGAGGGCTCCGTCCACTGGAGCGACGCCAAGCACGAAGCAAGCATCGCGCAGTCTGACGCCGACTGGCTCAAGGGGCTGGAGTCAGACTACCATCTCCTGTTCGTCGGCGCGTCGACCAGCGTTATCCCCTCCATGCGCAAGCCGCGCACCATCGCGACGGCTTCGGGGCTCGTGACCTATCAGGACGCGACGCACAAGCTCCAGATGGCCAACATGAGCAGCGCGCTCCTGTTCTGGGCCCTCGGCGGCAAGACCTCGCGGGGGAAGCGGGTGTGGGACATGGTGCACAACCTTCCCCGCCGGCACCAGGAGGAGTTCTTGGAGAAGGCGGTGGACGGTGACGGCTCCCGAGTGTGGGGGCCACGCTACCGGCCAGAACATGACCGCCACTTCCGCTACGAAACCGCGTCTGAGCGCTTGGCAGCCGGGCTATCTGCCCTCCTGAACCAGATGGGCGTCGACCACGGCATCCGCTACCGCCCCGACAAGCGGACGCACCGTATCAGCACCCGCGACTCCGCCAAGCCCGCCCTTCGGCCGACCCTGCGCATCGAGGCGCATGAAGGCCCCGTCTACGACCTGGAGGTGGAAGGCGCCCACACGTTCGTCGACGCCATGGGCTGCATCCTGCTGCACAACACCGACGGCATCTACATGGGCTGCAGCAAGTCGGCGGGGAACCTGCCGCACTTCGCCGCCGCGCTGGGCGCCGACGTCGAGCCGCAGGAGGACAAGTGGATCACCCTCCCCGACAAGGCGCTCGCCGCCGTCGCCGCCGCGAACAGGAAGTGGCGCGACCAGCTCGACTACCCGGGCTTCGAGCTGGAGGCGGAGACGCACGACGCCATGGTGTTCGTCGTGCACAAGAACTACCTCATCTTCGACGCCAAGAAGGACAAGGTGGCGATGGAGACGAAGGGGAACAACTTCAAGGGCAGCGACAAGGCGCCGCTGGCGCAGAACCTGCTGCGCGACATCATGGCCCGCGCCCTGCGCGACGTGGCGGCGTGGGAGACGGAGGAGAAGGCGCGCGAGGCGCTCAAGACCGCCATCAAGAAGGCGACCCGCGACGTGATGCAGTCGGTCCAGGTCGCCCGCACACCCCGCGAGGAGCTCATCCTGCGCCAGTCGGTGTCGCCGGTCAAGAGCTACGAGCCCAACCCGGACGGCACCCTGCGCAGCCAGGCCGTCCGCACCGCCGCGCTGGAGGACCTGCTGGGGGAGCGCATCACCGCGACGCGGAAGTTCAAGTTCATCGTCTGCAAGAACCCGCTGCCGCTCTACACCAACCCCGAGCGCGTCGAGCGCAAGCGGCTGGAGCTGGGCGCGGTGGGCCACCAGCTCGTCGTCAAGGAGCCGAAGAACCGCGGCCTCAAGCCCATCGAGTACATGTGGCCGCAGGAGAAGGCCGAGCCCGGCATGATCGACTGGGCCTGGTACAAGTCGATGGTCGAGGACTACGTCAAGGGGGCGTTCGGCTTCGACTCGCTGGAGCTCGTGGTCCAGCGCGACCTGTCGAGTTGGTTCTGATGTTCCCTCTTTGGTGAGCCGGCCTTTAGGCCCTAGCGGCGATGCGCAGGCATGGCCCTGAAGCTCCTGGCCCTGCTGGCGCTCGCGCTCCCTCTCGTCCCCGCCGCCCACGCGCAAGCCCTCCCGCCGGAGGTGCCGCTGGCGGTCTGCGACCCGCTGGTCCTGGGAATCTACACGCAGTGGCCTTTCGTCGCGTACGCGCTCCGCCAGGAGTGCTTGCCGGCACCCCTCCCGGCCGTCGTGGACGAGGCGGCGCGCAACGTCTACCTGCCTTGGCAGCCGGCGCCCTAGCACGACGGCGTGGTTTATCGCGGCCACCGGGTCTCCCAGGGCGATGCGCGCCCTCCTGCTCGCCGCGACGCTCGCCTTGGCCCTGGCCTGCCTGCCCGCCCCCGCCGCGGCCACCGCGACGGTGTGCGTCCCCCCCGGCACGCTCAACCAGCTCTGCGTCGGCCAGACCGGCCACGGCGTGTGCGCCTGGACGACCGGCCCCACCGGCATCGAGGCCTGCCTGCCGGACATCGCCCTCGGCGGCATCGTGTGCGTCCCGCCGGGCAGCCTCAACCAGGTCTGCGTCGGCTTCGTCGGCGACGGCAGCCTGTGCGCCCTGATGGGTGGCGGCCCCACCTACGCCTACCTGTGCATCGCGCCGGACGGCCGCGTCTCCTCCTGCTCGAACAGCCTCTACGGCGTCCTCTACGGCCCCGGCGACCACTGCCTGGGCGAGCCGATGCCGTAGCGCGGCAGAACGGCAGCCTCATGAGCAGGCACGCCGGTTTTCCCGCCATGCGTTCCTGGCCATCCTGGGCCTCCGTCGCCCTCGGCGCGCTCCTCACCATCCTCGGCCTGTGGGAGTCCACCCGCCCGACCACCCTGGCAGGCGGCATGGCCGCCTCCTGGGGCTGGCTGCTCCTCGCCGGCGCCGTCCTGCTGGCCGCCGGCCTGCACTCCCTCCAGGCCAGCTACGACTCCTGGTGCGACTGCGCCTCCTGCTCGGACGGCTGCGGCTGCTGCGGCGACAACTGCTCCTGCGGCGACTGCGCGTCGTGCGGGCCCCAGGGCGCCGGCAACGGCAGCGCGCCGCACAGCCACTAGCGCCCCACCGGGCCGCGGATTCCACGGCCTCTTGGCATGCACAGTCAAATGGGGTGCAATCCCTCCGGGCCCATGCAAGAGGACCCCGACAGAGCCCTCCTGCGAACCCGCCGGCTCATCCTGCTCGACGGCGTGCTCTCGCGCCTGATGGACTCCTGGACGGGCGGCGTCTTCCTGGCCGGCATCGCCCTCCTCGCAGGCGCCGACAACTTCCAGCTTGGCCTCATCGCCGCCCTGCCGTTCCTCGCCCAGGTCGCGCAACTGCCCGCCGTCCACATCCTCTCCACCGTCACCGACCGGCGCCGCGTCGTCGTCACCTGCGCCCTCGCCTCCCGCCTCTTCCTGGCAGCCATCGCCATCCTGCTGATGACCGGCCAGGCGGCCGCCCCGCCCCTGCTCGCGCTCCTGGCCATCAACGCCATCCTGACCGTCGTGGCCACCGCCGCATGGAACACCTGGATGCGCGAGACCCTCGACCCCGGCTCCTTCGGGCGCTTCTTCGGCTTCCGCCTCCAGTTGGCCACCCTCATCGGCGCCCTCGCCACCCTCGCCGGAGGCTGGTTCCTCGACCGCTCCCCCACCTCGGCCGGCTATGGCATCGTGTTCCTTGCGGGCGCCGCGGCGGGGCTCTCCAGCGTTCTCGTGCTCGCCATCACCCCCAAAGCCGCCGCAGCGCCCCCGACCGAGACGCAGAGGCGCAGCGCCCTCCGGCAGGTGCAGGAGACCCTGCGCGCCCCCGGCAGCCTGGCCACCGTCCTCGGGCTCGGCCTCACGGCGGCAGCCCTCTCCATCGCCTTGCCCTTCACCGCCGTCTACCTCCTGCGCAGCGTCGGCTACTCCGTCCTCGCGGTCACCGTCCTGGCGCTCACCAGCCAAGTCGCCTACATCGGTGGCCTGCGCGTCTGGGGCGGCGCCTCCGACCGCTTCGGCAACCGCCCCGTGCTGCAGCTCGCCGGCGGTCTGCTGGCCGTCGCGCTCCTGCTCTGGAGCATCGGCTGGCAAGGCGGCCCCCCCGCCCTGACCTTCGCCTACTTCGCCGCCGCCCACATCCTCAGCGGCATGGCCGTCGGCGGCCTTGAGCTCACGACCGGCAACCTCCTGCTCAAGACCGCGCCGCCGCACAAGGTCGCCGCCCACCTGGCCGCCTTCAGCCTGGCGCGCGCGGCCATCGCGGCGGCCGCCACCATCGGCGCCGGATGGCTCTGGAGCATCCTGGGGTCGCAGCCGCTGGCCGCCGTGTCCCTCGGCGCCACGACAGTCCAGGTGCGCGGCTTCCACGTCCTTGCCCTGCTCAGCACCGCCGCGGCCGCGCTGTCCGTGTGGGCGTTGGCGCGCGTCCCCGAACCGCAAGCCGCCTCCATGCCGGAGGTCGCCCGCGCGATGCGCCGCGAGGTCCAGGCCATGTCCTCCGTCGCCGGCGTCCGCGCCTTCGTCCACGTCACCTCCTTCCTCACCGAAAGCCTGCGCCACCCGCAGCGGACCACCAAGGCGAAGGCACGCAAGGAAAACGGGAAGCCCGGCCCTCCCCACTAGGGCCTTGGCGCCTTGCCGCGGGGGTCCGTCAGCCGCGCTTGCCCAGGCGGCTGACCGCCCAGAGGAAGCCGCGGTGCGCGGGGTGCGGCGCCCGGAACCCGGCAAGGGCCGCAAGTTCCGGCTCCGCGTTGGCCACCGCAACGCTTGCAGCGGCCGCCCCGAACAAGGGAATGTCGTTGGCGGCATCCCCGATGCCCAGCACCCACGGGTCGCGCAGGCGCAACTCGTCCAGCGCGGCGCGCAGCCCCGAGCCCTTGTCCACGCCGGGGGCGGTCACGTCGATGCGGTCGCGGTTGCATCGCCACGACAGGCCCCTGCCCTGCAGGAAGGTGGCGGCAGAGGCGCTGGCCGAGAAGGAGGCCCACCCCTCGCGCACGCCGTGCCCTTGGGCTGCGGCAGCCTTGGCGGCCTCCCACAACGCGTCGGGGACGGGGGGCACGGTCCAGCGGCCGGGGCGCCCCCACACCGCGCCGCCCTCCAGCACCATCGCGTCAAAGCAGCCGCGCAGCTCGTGGGCCCGCAGCTCCGCGCTCGGGCGGCCGGTGACCAGGATGACGTGCACGCCCTCCTGGCGCAACCGCCGCGCGCGCTGGATGGCCTCCGGCGAGAGGGCGAGGTCTTCGCGGGTGAAGGTGCGGTCGAGGTCGGTTGCCACCACCACGGGCCGGCCGGGGGGCGCCTCGGGCGCCTCGGGGGCAGCCGTCACGTGGTCCTCCGGAAGCGCTCGATGGCCTCCTCGATGAACCCGCACACTTGGGGGGCGGCTTGCTGCACGGTGTAGCCGCGCAGGGCGACGTTGCCGGCCTCGCCCATGCGCTCGGCGGAGTCCGGGTCCGTCAGCAGGGAGTCCAGGCGGGCGGCCAGGGCCTGGGCGACCCCGGGAGGGAAGGTGTAGCCGTTGACGCCGTCCTGGACGACTTCGGCGGAGCCGCAGCCGGTGCTGATGACGCAGGGCTTGCCGTAGGCCCACGCCTCGAAGGTGGTCAATCCGAAGCCCTCGATGTTGGAGGGCAGGACGAGGACGGCGGCGCGCTGGTAGGCGGCCGTCACGAGGTTGTCGGGCAGCCAACCGGTGAAGCGCACGTGCTCGGCCACCTTCAGCTCCCTGGCGAGGTCTTCGAGGTAGGCGCGCCACTTGGCGGCCTTCGTCAATCCCAGGCCGCTCTGGGGGTTGGCGCTGAAGCTGCCGTTGCCGACGAGGACGGCGCGGGCCGATGGGTGCTTCCTGCGCAGCAGCGCCATGGCCTCCAGCAGGACGTCCTGGCGCTTGATGGGGTCCATCCGGCCGACGCACAGGATGGCCGGGGAGTCCGGTTGCAGCCCGGCGCGGGCCTCGAAGTCTGCCACGTCGGCCTGCACGGGGGTGGGCCAGTCCTGCACATCGGTGTGGGGGTACTGTTGCAGGACCTTGCCGCGGTAGCCCGCGTTGGTCAATCCCTGCAGGTCGCGGCGGGTGCTGACGATGATTCCGTCGAAGTCCTCCATGAGGCGGAGCATGAAGTGGCGGGTGTAGCGCGGCAGGCGGCTGGGGTCGAAGGGGACGTGCCAGCGCAGGATGGTTGGCGCGGTCAGGCCGACGAGGGCGCCGACCTGCAGCAACTGGAAGTCGTGGACGTAGACGGCGTCCAGGCCGGGCGCCTGGGCCATGATGGCGTCGCTGGTGCCCCAGTTGTAGCGCGCGTAGAAGCGGAAGTCCTCCGTGTCGAAGCGGGTGGATTCCAGGCCGTGGATGTCGCCCCACAGCTTCTCCTTGGTGCGCGCGTACGCCTGCATCTCGCTCTCGGGGAGGCGCAGGTGGTGGACGTCGAGGTTGAGCTCGTCCAGCCGCACGCGCTCGGGGCCTTGCGGCTGGAGGCTGAACCAGTGCGCCTCGCGCATCCATCCCGTGGCGTGCCATTGGCGGACCATCTGGAGGACCATGCGGCTGACGCCGCCGGGGCTCAGGTTGAAGGCGCCCTCCTGCAGCAGGACGGGCTTTCCTTGCACCCCGGCGCCGTTGCCCAGCAGGTTGGGCTCCTTGCCCATGCGGATCAGCGGCGTCTGCGTGGAGAGGCCGATGCGGAGCTGGTTCACGCGCCGCCCTCCGGGGAGCGGCCAAGGAGGTGGCGAAGCCGGTCCATGGCGGCGTGTTGGTTGGCGAGGAACTGTCTCCGGGCGTCCGTCACGAGGCCGCGCAACCCGATGGAGCGCACCTCGACGTGCTGCACGACGAGGACGCGTTCGTCGTCCTGCCGCACGGTCCACCGCACGAAGGCCTCCAGGCCGCCGCCGGTGAGGGTGTAGGCGAAGACGCGGGGAGGCTCGACCTCGACGGCCCTGGCGGTGAACTTGACGTCGCGCCGGCCCAGGGGGCGCTTGTCGAGCCAGATGCTGCCGGAGCGCACGGGCCGGTCGGAGAGGTGCACGATGCGCAGGCCGGGCCGCCACGCGGGCCATTGCTCCACGTCGAGGAGGACGGCCATGGCCTGCATCACGGTGCCTGGAACGTGGCGCCGGAAGGTTTCGGCCTTCATGGCGAGGCCTCGCTGGCGCTGGAAGGTGGGGGATGCACGGGCTCGCCTGCTAGGTGGGCACTCGGGGAGCGGAGCCGGCCGCAAGCGACCGGGGGCTGGCGTCGGCCGGGGACTGGCTCAGAAGCGTCCCCCCACCAGCGCGGCAGCGCGGCGGTACGGAGGCGGGCCGAGGGCCCGGGGGCTGCCCGTGTAGGCGTCTTGGGGTCGCATACCCTGGCCAGACCGGCATCCGTCATAGGAGTGTCGGTGGGAACATGTCCTGCGCCGAGGCCGCACGAGGCATTCCTGCCAGGTCAAGCGGATGACCAGGCAGGCGAGAGCGCCTTCCCGGGCGGAGACCTGCGGCTCCATCTGCCCGCGCCGCAGAGCCTCCAGCGCCCACACGGGTCTCCCCACTCATTTTCACCTGGTCCGGGGCGGGAGCAACGTTTTCGCGCCGGCCCCGTTGGGCGGCGTGTGCGCCACTGGCTGATGAAGTCCGAGCCCGCGTCCTTCTCCATCGCCGACCTGAAGAAGGCGAAGCGGACGCATTGGGATGGCGTGCGCAACTACCAGGCCCGCAACGCGATGCAGGAGATGGCGGTCGGCGACCTCGTCCTGTTCTACCACAGCAACGGGGACCCGCCCGGCGTCGCGGGGGTGGCGAAGGTCTGCCGCACGGCCTACCCGGACCCCACGGCGTTCGACTGCAGGGACCCGCACTTCGACCCCAAGTCCAACCCCGAGAAGCCGACATGGTTCATGGTCGACGTCGAGTTCGTGGAGAGGTTCCCCACCTTCGTCACGCTGGACGGGCTGAAGGAGGCGAAGGCGCTGCAAGGCATGCTGCTCACCTCGGGGAAGGCGATGCGGCTCTCGGTGCAGCCGGTGGAGAAGCGGCACTTCGACGCCATCCGCAAGATGGGCCGCGCCTGACCGGCCAAACCACGGATTGCACGGAATGCGCCTGGTCCCGCGAGCCTCCGTGCAATCCGCGGTCCGGGCTCAGGGCAGCGTGAAGTGGAAGGTGGCGCCCTCGCCGGGCACGCCCTCCGCCCACACCCGGCCGCCGTGGCGCTGCACGATGCGCGCCACCGTCGCGAGCCCGATGCCGTTGCCCTCGAACTCGTGCGGCTTGTGCAGGCGGTGGAAGGGGCGGAAGAGCTGGCTGGCGAAGGCGGGGTCGAAGCCGGCGCCGTTGTCGCGCACGAAGAACGCGGGGCCGTCCGGGGTCGCGCCGCGGCCCACCTCGATGCGGGGACGGGGCGTGGCGCCGGTGAACTTCCAGGCGTTGCCGAGCAGGTTGTCGAGGACGATGCGCAGCAGTTGCGGGTCGCCGCGCGCCTGCAGCCCCGGCTCGACGCGCACCTCGACGTCGCGCCCGGGGTTCTGCCTGCGCAGCCCCGCCACCACCTCCTCGGCGAGCGGGGCGAGGTCGACCTCCTCGGGCTGCATGGCGACGCGGTGGAAGCGCGACAGGTCGAGCAGGTCCTCGATGAGGCGGCCCATGCGCAGCGCGCCGTCGTGGACGAGGCCCAGCAGCTCCCGCACCTCGGGGTCGAGCCGGGGGCCGTGGCGGTGCAGCAGCAGGTCGCTGAAGCCGCCCATCGTCCGCAGCGGCGCGCGCAGGTCGTGGCTGACGCTGTAGCTGAACGCCTCCAGCTCGCGGTTCGACTCCTCCAGCAGCCGGGTGCGCTCCCGCACCAACTCCTCCAGGTGGTCGCGGTGGCGGCGCAGCTCGCGGTCGGCGTGGCTGCGCTCGATGGCGGCGGCCAGCAGGTGCGCGATGGCCTGCAGGAAGTGGATGTCGTCCTCGTTGAAGTCGCGCCGCTGCGCGGTGTGGACGCTGATGACGCCGTAGGGGCGCTCCGGGCCCTGGATGGTGACGCCCATGCCGCTCGCGACACCGTGCTCCGCCAGCAGCGGCGTCACGTGGAAGCGGGTCTCGCCGGCAAGGTCGGTGACGACGACCGCTCCCCCCGACTGCAGGGTGTAGCCCGCCTGCGACTCCAGCCCGGCGGGGACGGTGTGGGTGCCCACCAGGCCGGACCGCCAGCCGACGCCGGCGCGCAGCAGCAGGTCCCCCTCGGGCCGCAGCTTGAGGATCTTGCAGAACTCGACGTTGAGCGCCTGCGCCGCCTCGCGCACCGCGGCGTCGAGGACCGCGTTGAGCTGGCGGGTGGAGAGGGCGACCTGGCCGAGGCGCGCCACGGCGGCCTGCTGGTGGTTGCGGGCGCGCAGCAGCGCCTCCATCTGGTGGCGGGCGGTGACGTCGCGGTAGTAGAGCCAGAAGCCGTCCTCGACGGGCAGCAGGCGGTTCTCGTACCACGACCCGGTCCCGGGGTAGTAGGCCTCGAAGGTGCTGGGCTGGCCCGCCATGGCGTCGCGGTAGCGCCCCTCGAAGGGGGTGCCGAGCACCTGGGGGTGCACCTCCCACAGCACCCGGCCCTCCATGCGCTCCTTGGTCTCCCGCCGCGTGCCGCGCGCCATCGGGTTGGCGTAGGTGATGCGCCAGTCGCGCCCGACGTGCAGGAAGCCGTCGGCCATGGTGTCGAGCAGCTTGGCGGCGGCCTGGCGCGCCTCGTCCAGCCGCACCTGGTCGGTGACGTCGCGGGTGAGGCAGCGGGTGTGGACGAGGCGGCCCTCCTCCACGCGCGCGGTGGCCTCGATGACGACGTTGCGCAGGGTGCCGTTGCGGGCGCGCAGCCGGGCGGGCTGGCCGCGCACCGGGCCGCCGGCGCGCAGCGTCGCCAGGATGCCCTCCAGCACCGCGGGGTCGGCGTGCAGGTCCGCCAGGCGGAGGCCGATGTACTCCTCGCGGGTGTAGCCGAGCATGGCGGCCTCGGCGCGGTTGGCCCACAGGATGCGGCCCTCGCCGTCGGCCTGGTGCAGCCCCTCGGCGGCGTTCTCCAGGAAGTCCGCCCACAGCACCGCCTCGGCCGGGCGGTCGCTGGGCCAGGGCCTTGGGGGGGAGGCGGGCCCGCCGGGCGCCTGCCTCTCCTGGAGCGTCTCGGTCACCGCGGCCCATGCTCCTGCCCCAGGAAAGGGCTTGCGGCGCGGGCAGGGGTCATGACCGGATGCGCGCCACGATGGCTGCAACCGCAGGGGCGAGGCCGGCGAAGTCGAGCGGCTTCTGGACGCAGGTGGCGCCGAGGCGGCGGCACTCCGCGATCTCCTCCGGGCGGTTGGTCGAGGTGAACACCACCACCTCGAGGCCGCGCGTGCCGGGGTGGTGCCGCAGCGCCTCCAAGGCCTGCAGGCCGCCCATGCGGGGCATCTTGAGGTCGACCACCACGAGGCTCGGCTGGCGGACCCGCAGGCGCTCCAGCAACTCGACGCCGTCGGCCACGAAGGTGATGGGCGGCGCGCCCCCGACCTGGGCGAGCGCCTCGCGGATGAGCTGCTGGTCGAGCGGGTTGTCCTCGGCCCACAGGATGCCGGCGGCCACGAGCACGCTCCCCACCGCCTTGCCAAATTCGCTCCCCGGGAAGAAGGTTGTTGTGTGGCATGCCCGGTCGCCGGCCTTATCCTTCGGCCCCCGTCGTCCAGCAGGTCCACAGCTCGGCGATGTGGCCCGCCGTGACGCGGAAGAGCGTGAGGCCCGTCCCCCGCACCCTGCGGCCGCTGGCGGGCCGGCCGCCGAACGGGCCGCGCTGCGTGCCCTCCATCTCCCAGCGCACGGCGACCCGGTCACCCTCCCGCACCCCGTCCTGCACCGTGTAGGCGGCATCGGGGAACGCGGCGGCTAGGCTGGCCAGCTCCTGCCGCAGCGCCGCGGCGCCGCGCAGCTCGCGCCCGTTGACGTGGCCGACGAAGCCGTCGTCGAGCAGCGGGTCGAGGAGGCGGGGGTCGCGCTGGCTGTGGGCCGTGAAGAAGCCCTGCACGGGCGGCGGGAGCATGGCGGGGTGAACGGCGCCGGCCTTGATGAGCGTGTGGCCGTGCGCCAAGCCCGCCCCACCGGCTAGTCCCTGCCCGCGCCGGCCGGCCGCCAGCCACCGGCGCAACGCTGATGGTGGCGGGGAGGCTGGCGGGGCTGCGTGGTCGACCCGTTCTTCTTCGACGCCTACCGGAGCGGGCACCCGCCGTGGGACATCGGGCGGGCCCAGCCGGCCTTCGTGGAGCTGGCCAACGCGGGGCAGGTCAAGGGCAGCGTCCTCGACGTCGGGTGCGGCCTGGGCGACAACGTCCTGGAGATGGCGGAGCGCGGCCACGAGGCGTGGGGCATCGACATCGTGCCCATGGCCATCGACCAGGCCATGGCGAAGGCGAAGCTGCGCGGCATCGCGGCGACGTTCCTGGTGGGGGACGCGCTGGAGGTCGAGAGCCTCGGCCGCACCTTCGACACCGTCCTCGACTGTGGCCTCTTCCACACCTTCTCCGACCCGGAGCGGGTGCTCTACGAGCAGCAGTTGGCCAAGGTCGTGCCCCCCGACGGCGTCGTCCACCTGATGGCGATGAGCGACTGGGAGGACCCGGCGTGGGGCGGCCCGCGGCGCGTCAGCCAGGCGGACATCCTGGACACCTTCCGCAGCGGCTGGCGCGTCGACGACATCCGCGAGGCGCGCTTCAACACCTTGGTCCCGCAGATCAAGGCGCACGCCTGGCTCGCGACGCTGGTGCGGGAGACCCCGCCGCCGAAAGGGAAGGCCAAACAGGCGCAGGCCAACGCCCCCAGGGAAGCGGCAAAGCCCAAATCCCGCAAGCTGGTCGTGGTGCCGTGATCGAAGCCTGCCTGACCTGCGGCAGCCGCGAGTTGCGCTGGCCCACCGCCTCCGACGGTGCCCCGCTGGGGCCGGCGATGAACCTCAACGAGCGGGTCTGCCAGCACGGCCACCGCGGCGTCCCGCTCCGCTTCGACGACGAGGCTTCCTGGGAGGCGTTCGTGGAGTCCAAGAGCAAGAAAGCGTAGCTTGCGTCGACCCCGAGGGACGGTCAGCGCACGGCGTTCGGGTTGTCCGGGTCCGCGTAGGCGGCCTCCATCGCCCCGGGCCGCGTCTCCAGCATCAGGCACACCTCGTTGCCGCTCGGGTCCTTGAACATCCGGCACGGCCCGTTCGGGACCTCGAACAGCGGCCCCTCCGGCTCCCAGCCGGCCTTGGCCATCGCGGCCACCGTCGCCTTGAGGTCGTCGACGGCGTAGATGGGCAGCACGGTGCCGGGCGTGCGGTGGTCGGCCAGGAGCAGGAGGGGACCGCCGCCCACGTCGAGCGCCGCGACCTCGGCGCCGAAAGCGCGCATGTGCCACACCTTGCGGGCGCCGGCCTTCTCGACGTACCACTTGGCGTCGCGGGCGGTGTCGGAGGTCCCGACGTACAGGAAGCGGAGCGGGCCCCAGGCCATGCGAGGTGAACGGGGCTTGCCCTAGAAGTCGTTTCACAGCCTGCTCTTTAGCGACCCGGTTTGTTAGCGAGACCCCCGTGGCACCTTGAGCGACGCCACCTAAGACAACGGCGAAGGCCATTGCGATGCGTCGGTCACTGTTCTCCGGGGGGCCGAGCCGACGAGGCCCCCCTGCGGCGGGGGTTGAGGGGGCGGAGCCCCCCTTCCTTGCCGACGCGACAAATGCGGTGCGGGGGCCGCAGGCCCCGCATCCCGTTTGTCGCTCAGACGCTCGTCCAGCCCACGATGCCCTCGTCGTCGCCGTCGGCCTCGCCGCTGGGGCAGTGGACGCTCCAGGCGCCGTCGAGGTGGAAGGCGACGCAGACGGAAGGGATGCCGTGCATGGAGCGAGGGAACCACGGGACCTTCTTGGCGCTGCGGGAGGGACGGGTGAATCCATCCAGGGGGTGCGTCAGCGGCCTTGCTTGCGCCGCCGGCTGAACTCCCACCACGGCAGCGCCTCGCCGGTGCGCAGGTTGTGCACGGCTGCGGCGAAGGTGTCGAGGACGCAGGGGTCGTGCCGCACGCCATCCAGCGCCGAGATGCGGTCGTAGAGCGCCTGCGGGTCGGAGCGCTCCAGGCCCTCCAGGGTGCGAAGGCCGAGCCTGACGAGGTCGTGCGCCATCGCCGGCCCGATGTTGGGCAGCTCCTGGAACGCGAGCCACGCCGCCTTCTGCTGCGGGTCGCGGGGCGCCTGGGCCTTGCGGGACGCCATGGCTCACCGCAGCCAGGCGGCGTCGGCGTGCCCCGTGCGCGCGGCGTGGACGGCGGCGGCGAGGGTGTCGAGTAGGGCGGGGTCGACGCGGCCCCGGATGTCCTTGAGGCTGCGGAACAGGCGCACTGGGTCCTCGCGACCCAACTGCCCGGCGTTGCGCACCCCGCAGCGCATCAGGTCGAACGCGAGCCCGCCGTCGATGCCGGGGTAGCGCTGGAGCTGCATCAGGGATTGGCGGTCCGCCTCGTCGAGCTTGAAGGGCACGTTCGCCCCACCCTGGGCGGCGGGTTTCATCCTGCCGGGGACGCGGGTGAACATGAAAGAGCCGGCCAGCCCCGCCACAAGGCGTCCAAGAGGCCGAGCGCCCCGCCAGACGAACGACGGCTGGACCCTGCGCTGCTGGACCGAGCCGAGCACGGCCCCGACCGGCCTCAGGGCTTGGCTGGCACCTCCACGGTGACCTGCTCGATGCCGACGAACTCCCCCTCGATGGGCTCGGGGTCGTCGAGGCTGAGGTGGATGGCCTCCTTGACGCGTGCACGGAGCGTGCGCCGCGTCTTGGCTTGCGTCAGGCAACCCGGCAGGGCGGGGACGATGGCGACGTACCATCCCTCGGGGTCGCGGGTGACGACGACGTCGAACGTGCGCTGGGACGTGCCTTGCGTTGGCTTGGGGGCCACGGCTTGGCCAACGGTCGTCCGCGCTTGAGCCAAGCTCAAAGGTCGCCAACATCGAACACACATTGGCTTGGAGCCAAGGAAGAAACGGGGGAAGAGGGAAAAAGGAAGGAAGACGGCTCAGTGCGCCTTGGGAGCCACAACCATCGGCTGGCCACCCTTGACTTTGTGCTTCGGGTGGAACTGCGCAATCGTCTTGGCGTCGATGCGGGTGAGCAGCTTCTCGTCCACCGTCGCAAGCAATTCCCATCCCAAGTCCAGCGTCTCTTCAATGGACCTGTCTTCGTCCCTTCCTTGCCGGACATAGCGATTCTCGAAGTGGTCCGCGAACTCCAGCACCTGCAGGTCACGGCTCGAGAGGGCGTCCTTGCCGACGATGGCCACCAGGCCGCGCAGGTCGCGCCCCTCGGCGTAGAAGGCGTAGCACTGGTCGGACACCTTCTTGTGGTCGTCGCGGGTCTTGTGGCCCCCGATGCCGGCGTTCATCAGCCGCGAGAGCGACGGCAGCACGTTGATGGGCGGGTAGACGCCCTTGCGGTGCAGCTCGCGCGAGATGACGATCTGCCCCTCCGTGATGTAGCCGGACAGGTCGGGGATGGGGTGCGTGATGTCGTCGCCCGGCATCGTCAGGATGGGGAACTGGGTCACGCTGCCCTTCTTGCCCTTGATGTTGCCGGCGCGCTCGTACAGGCTCGCCAGGTC
>JBHELM010000063.1:0-7954 GCA_046352715.1 Thermoplasmatota archaeon
CCACGCCCTCTTCGTCGGCCAGAACCTCCTCCAGGTCGCCTTGACCCCAATCAAACCCCGCAATCCCCGGCCCCACCATCCAGATCCACAGTTGATCCCAGACCGTCTTCGCGTCGGCGTCCAACACCAAGTTGGCCTCGATGCGCCACCGCAGCGTCTGACCCTCCGGGGGGCGGAGGAACCAATACCGGCGCCCACCCCGCTCCACGCTCACCACCTGCCCCACTTCCTCCGCCTTGGACGGAATACGTGGTCACGAGGCAGTTCCCGGTTGGGAAGCGGAGAGGCCGTCGAGGCACCAGAAACGGCCCTCCTGGAGTTGCCGCAGTGGCACGTCATTGGGGCGGACCTTGAAGGTGCTTGCACATCGGGTCCGACTTGTTCGTGGCCAACCAGTATGAAGACGTCCTGGTCGGGGTGAAGGCTGTGTCCAAGGACGCCTGCGCCGAAGTTTCCGCCAATGGAGACATCTGCTGCAACGGCCCATGTCGTGATGCCGTTTTCTTGTCGGCCAAGTAGCTGTTGAAGGGCTTTCGCGCAATGCCAGGCGAGGACATGAACCAGCCCTAGGGGATGGGGCGGAACGGTGCCACAGCGGGGGTCGGTGGCCCCGGAACCGCCCTGCCCCCGATAGGTTCCCTGGAAAGGAGGAAAAAGGGGAGAGGCTGATGGCGTTGTTTCTACGAGGAGTCCCGGCACATAGCTTGCCCATGGTACTCGTTGTTGGCATTGTACACCACGTTGAAGGTGATGATGCACGCGTAGTCGCCAGTGGTCTTTGTGCCGTATTTCTGGACACCCGCCCCTGTAGAAGTGGAGCCAGTATCCTTGGCCGTGACAATGACTGTGTTGCCGCAATCGACTTCGGCGGTTACAGAGGCGGTGGCCGCAGGCGGCTGGGGCATTTTGGTCCAGTCCCCCGGATGCCACATGTGGGCAAATGCTGCCACGGTTTTCGGTTGGCACGCGTTGAGCACGCTGCATTTCCACTTGTAGATGCCTTGCCCGCTTGCCGGATTAAATGGACTCGGGGTGCAATCAAACAGCGGGTCAGTGAGGTGCACTGCGTCGAATTCATTGCGGTAGCACTTCGCACCTGGTGGTACGGGAAATGTCGGAGCAACGTGGAACCACGCATAGCAGGTTGGTTCAGGGTTGGCCTGAAGGTCGGGCTTCTTGGACTCAGGGGCAGGGCCTACGGTGCAGGGGCCGAAGCCGTTGTCACCGCTTTGGTCATAGAAGCCGCGCAGGGCAGCGGTGGCCGGACCAATTCCGCCGTCGCCCGTCTGGGCGCCACCGTAGTGAACAACAATGGCTGCCGCGATGTTGGCGGGGTCGTCCGACAGGTCGATGACCAGCTTCCAGTCATGGGCATTGGCAACCAAGCTGACCGGCACCAAAGGGTTGCTGAAGTCAAGGTAATCGACGCGCCAGCAGACCGCCATGTAGCGGGTGCCCGAGCCGGTGTGGACGACGACATCGTTCGTGATGAGGTCAGAAGTCTGCGAGGCCGAGCCGCTGCCGAAACTCTGCACGGTGCTGGTGTAGTTGTGCGAGTGGTCAGGGGCGCAGCGAATCTTCTGGTTCTTCATGGCCAACTGGTCAAAGGGCACCCCGTTGAGGTACTTGCCTTTGCCGTCCATGTAGTCGTGGTCGAAGCTGGCTGAAGTGCAGGCGGACACCCACAGCTTAAGGTTGCTTCCGGGCAGGGCCAGGCAGCCAGGGCTACTGCTGGGGAAGGTCTGCTGGGTGCAGAGGTTGATCTGGGCGCTTGAGTCGTGCTCGGCGCTGCGCCAGTTCGCGCCGCTCCAGACGACCCAGAGGTTGCCGGAGCCGGAGCCGGGCAGGGGACAGGCAACGCCGAGGTTGATGCCGCTGCTGCTGGGTAGCCAGCCGCCCACCGCGGCCAGGGGCGGCGAGAGGTTGCTTATGCCTTGGGCGGGGCCATTGAGGTTGGTGCCCATGTTCTGGTCAGCCTCCCAGGTCTCACTGATGGGGGGGCTGGCGCGCAGGCCCAACAAGACGGCGGTGCAGGGATTGTTCTGGTCGCTCGGGTCGGCGATGCCAACGCCATCTTTGAAGTCAAAATACGAAGCCACCAGGAACTCGAACGTCGTCGAAACGTGGCCGGGGACGCCGGCGCCCACCGGCATCGCCAAGGTGCTTGCCACCAGGGCGGCAGCCAAAATAAAGTATGTCATTTTCATTGAATTTTCCTACGGGCTCCAACCGAGCCATAGCAAGAAATTGCGCTCCACATAAAGAGGCTTCTAAAAGCGCCAACAATTCACAAGTTCGTGCGCGGAGTTTTCCATTACAACATCAGCCGCAGCCCCCAAGCCTACCTGCAGGAAATCGGACGCGCCGGCCGCGACGGCCACGAAAGCACATGCACCCTCACTGCCAGTCCCTCCTCGGCGTCCCCATCGCGGCGGGCGTGCTCTACCCGTTCTTCGGCATCCTGCTCAGCCCCGTCCTCGCAGCGGCGGCGATGAGCTTCAGCAGCGTCAGCGTCATAGGCAACGCCCTACGATCGCGCACAACGCAGGTTTGAACCGCCACCACCCGTCAAGGGACGATGCATTGCGTGGACTGCGACTGCGAAGTCGAACACGGCATGTGCGTTGTCGTCTGCCCGACCCTGCCCAGTGCTGCTGCACGGACGTGCCGCGGGTCCCGTCGGTTCGCACTGCGCCGCCGCGGAACCCCTAGCCTCTCCCCCATTGGGCATGGCTTGGGAATTCGCTTGCAGGGATAACCAAGGCTTCGTCACTGCCCATATCTTTGACGAAACCTGGATGCCCTTACCACCGGACATTAACGTCGCACGCATTTCCCCCCGCGGTGCACCATGCCCCACCAACAGCACGCCGCCTCCGCCGACGCCGCCCAGGAATGCCACCGGGTCTGCGCCGAGACCCTCTCGTACTGCCTTGAGAAGGGCGGCAAGCACGCCGAGGCCGCGCACATCCAGCTCCTCCTCGACTGCGCCAACATCTGCACAACCTGCGGGGACGCGTGTTCCCGCGGCGGCGAGGCCATGCAGCCCCTGATGAAGGCGTGCGCCGAGGTGTGCAACCTGTGCGCCGACTCGTGCGAGCAGTTCGGCAACGACAAGCAGATGCAGCGCTGCGCCGACGCCTGCGGCTCCGGCACCATGCGCCGTAGCCAGGAGAGGCCGGCCCGCTCCCGCTGAAGCGCTGCACCCTGGGGCCGGCCCTCGACCGTTGCCATCACGCGTCCCCGGCGAAGATGACGTAGCCAACGTAAGCGAGGAAGGCGAGCAGGGTCGTGCACGCGCCCAGGACGGGGGTTCGCCTGGCCGCACGGAGGTTCGGGCCGGCGGGCGCCGTTTGCGCGACCGCTCGCAGGAGGGTCACAAACGAGGCGGCTGCGCTGGCCATGAAGACGAATCCCCAGGGAAGCCAGTCCGTCATCTCGGCCTCCTACTGGTACCAAATCCAGCGCTCGCCGTAGAGCAGGTACATCGCCTAGATGCCCAGGGCGAGGATGGCAAACACGATGAGGCTCCACCAAGCCCAGCGCAGGTCCGGCTTCGTACCGACTGGGGTCTTGCCGAGGGTCCAGAGGGTCAATCCCTGCGTGACGAAGAAGCCAGCCATCAGGGAGGCACCCCAGGGCAGCCAGTCGGTCATGACTCCAGGCATAGGCGGATCGGTGAAAAGGCTGGTGAAACCGCCGTTACATCTTTCCACCCTCCATCCTTGCGCTCCGCGTGCATTGGGTCACGCGCGAGCGCCCCCACGTCGACCGCACCGCCACGGCTTGGCTCGTGCAGCGTTTCATCGACCCCAAGGCAACGTTCTCCTTCATCGCCAGCGGCGACGAGGTCCCCGCCGGCGCGACGCCCTTCGACCTGCCCGGCGTCAAGTACGGCCACCAGGGAACCCTGTGCACGTTCGAGGTCGTCCTGCGCGAGTACGGCCTCAAGGACCCTGCCCTGGCGAGGGTCGCAGCCTTGGTGTGTGACCTGGATTTCAGGGTCGGCAAGCACCCTGACGCGCCTGGCGTGGACGCCATCCTCATCGGTCTTCTCCTTGCCGAGAAGGACGACGCGAATGTGCTCGCGAAGGCGGCCTCGGTTTGGGACGCGCTCTACGCGCATTACTCGAAGGGCGAGGGTCGGGGGCGGTGAGGGTGGCGTGGACCCTCCTGCTCTACCGCCTGCCTCCGAACCCTTCCGCGCCCAGGGTCGCAGCGTGGCGGGCCCTGAAGCGCCTGCCTGGAGGGTATCTCCAGGACGGAACCTTTGTCGCACCCTCGACCGACGAGACGGACCTTCAGTTACACATCCTGGCGCACGATATCCGCAACCAAGGCGGCGAGGCTTCCCTGCTGCACTGTGACCGGGTGGACGATGCGCGCCACCTCAAGGCCCGCCTGGCGGCCTCCACGCAAGCATCCGGCCCTCCCAACAGCAAGAAACCCTCGAAACGCAAACCCTGATTGGTGCCCCATGACCCTCAAAGCAAACCCCGCCACCCTCGCCGCGGCAACCCTTGCGCTGGCAACCTTCGGCCTCGCCGGATGCAGCGGCAAGGAATCCGGCGTCTTCCACACGGACGCCTCGCAACCCCTCGTCATGGCGCCGCCGGACACGCCCAACTACGGCTACGAAGGCACCGGCATGGTCGAGGCCACCGGCACCATGACCATCCACGCCATCAACTCCGACAACACGGGCGACGTCAACGTCGATCTCAACGTCCCCAACTACACCCTGTGTTTCGACGTGCAAGGTGCGCAGGCCACTTACCACGCCTCGGCCACGGTGACCCCGCCCGCGCCCTTCCTGCTGCACGTCGTCTTCCGCACAGTCCACGTCGAGTAGCCAGGATGCCCGACCCTCCCCCAACGCCAACCCCGCCCGCCGCCACCCAGGGTGCGCCCGACGGACCCTCCATGCGCAACCTCACGCGCTACTTCCTCAAGATCGGCGCCACCGGCTTCGGCGGCCCCGTCGCCCTTGTCGGCTTCATGCACCGCGACCTGGTCGAGGGTCGCAAGTGGTTCAGCGAGGACGAGTTCCAGTTGAGCGTCACCCTCGCCCAAATCATGCCCGGACCCCTGGCGGCGCAGTTGGCCATCGCCTTGGGCTACTTCCGCTACCGCACCCTGGGCGCCACGCTGGCTGGCCTCGCCTTTGTCGGACCCTCCTTCTTCATGGTCGTGGCCTTGAGCATCCTCTACGTGGCCTACCACGGCCTCTGGTGGGTGCAAGCGCTCTTCTACGGCATCGGCAGCATCGTCATCGCCATCATCGCCGTCGCCGCCATCCGCCTGGCCAAAGGCAACAACAAGAAGGACCCCCTGCTGTGGACAATCTTCGCCGCCCTCCTCGCCTTGACGGTCGGCTTCCAGGCCGAGCTGGCCCTCGCCTTCATCCTCGCCGGCCTCGCCGTCATCCTGCTTCGCGCGCCACCGCGCTGGCTGAAACGCGAAGCCGCCGCGCCCGCCTTCCTGCCGCCGTGGCTCGCCGCAGCCTTTCCAGGTCTCGACGGCCTGACCGCGTGGGTGGCGCAGCACCTGTGGGTCAACGAGTTTCTCTTTTTCGCCAAGGCCAGCGCCTTCGTCTTTGGCAGCGGCCTCGCCATCATCCCCTTCCTGCACGAAGGCGTCGTCGACCAACACCACTGGCTCACGGAGCCGCAGTTCCTCGACGCCGTCGCGGTGGCGCTCATCACGCCCGGCCCCGTCGTCATCACGGTCGCCTTCATCGGATACATCATCGGCTACGCCACAGGCGGGGGGTTGGCCACCGGCCTCCTCGGCGCCACCGTCGCCGCCTTCGGGATGTTCCTGCCCGTCTGGCTCTTTACCGTCGTTCCAGCACCCTGGTTCCAAAAGCATCGCCAGCACCCTCAACTCAAAGCGTTCGCCGCAGGCGCAACCTCCGCGGCCACAGGCGCGATGGCGGGCGCCGTCGTCATCCTTGGCTGGCGCACGTTCCAGGGTTTGCCGACCCTTGCCGTCGGACCCTTGACCCTGCGTACCCTGCCGCCCGTCATCCTGGGGCTGGCCGCCCTACCCTTGCTTTGGTGGAAGAAGGTCTCCGAACCCATCCTCGTCCTGGCCGGAGGGTGCGTCGGGCTGGCCCTCTTTGCGGTCGGCCGCGTCAGTTAGGCCGGCGCCCGGACTAATGGCTGTGCCGGTGGTGCAGGTCCGGCCAGCGAGGGTGCTTGTGCATCATCGCTTCGTGCTCGTGCCAATGCGAGAGAAGGTTAGTGCCGACCCCTTGGGTGCAAGTTGAACCTATCTGTCAAAAGGGAGGAGGGCGGGGCCTTCGGTGTGGCCCTCAACCCCTACGCCGGCACCTGCTTGTTCCTGATTCTCATCTTCGCCGGAATCCTGGTGCAGCTCCACTTCATGGAGCCGCCCAACCCCGTCGCACGCCTGCCCGACGGCGTACCGCCGCCTAATTGTTGGTCCTTCCCCCCAATCCCTTGGCGCAGCGCAGAAAACCAAACCCTTGTCTGCCTCCTCCACAATCGCGCTTCCGCGCATGACTGAATTGACACAGGTCGAAGTGGAAACCCTGACCGTCCTGCGATTGCAGTACCAAGACCTGGGCGCGGAGGCCAACGCCATCAAGGCGTCGCGCAACGGCACCCTCAGCGTCGGCTCAACGCTCCTGGTTGGTGGCTTCTTCTTTGGCCTCCACGACGAGAATCACTGGCTGGTGGCCTCCATCCCGTTCCTGTTTGCCGGCCTCTTGCTGCACGCCCTCCAGCTCCTAGCCAACAGCCGGGCCCAGGGTGCTTACCGCCACTACCTGGAGCAGCGCATCAACGCCCTCCTCGGGCACCGCACCGCGTTCTGGGAGGAGGTGGCCAACGCCACCATGACCACGACCGCCGTCTTGACCGCCCTGTTCTTCGCCGGCCTCTACGTCGCCATCACCCTCAGCGCCACCATCCAATGCTTCCTGTTCCTGCCCGCCTGGTTCGCCGTCCTGGAGAGCGTCGGGATGCTGGGCATGACTGTCGTGTTGGCGGTCTCCATGCATTCGGCTCAGGC
Organism: Thermoplasmatota archaeon; assembly: GCA_046352715.1. Classification (GTDB taxonomy): domain Archaea; phylum Thermoplasmatota; class E2; order JACPAO01; family JAHFTW01; genus JAHFTW01. Next base: position 7,039 of record JBHELM010000063.1, read on the forward strand.
GGCCTACGCCCGTGCCCTGCAACACGCAGAGCCCAACCTACGCACCGTGAACGCTCGCCCCGAAGTCCAGCAACCTCTGGTTGCCACGCGGTAGGCCTCGGTCAAGTTGAGGTCAAGGAGCGAACGCCCTGCTCTGGCCACTGCCGCACAGCGACCATGGACCTGCCGGCTTGGCGCAGGTAGTCTTGGACGTGGGCGACTGCGTGCTCTAAGACTTCCTGAGCCGCCTGGGGGTCACGGGGCAGACCGACGATGAGCACGCCGTTGGCCATGGCAGGCAAGAGCTTGGAAGGCTCAAGGGATTTCCTCTGCGGATGCAGAAATTCTGCCCGCACCGCAATCAGGAGGAAGCGAGGCGATTCCGACACTTTGGGGTGAACGCAAAGGGGGTGGCGCCCCCGAGTGGCCGCAGGCGGGCCTCATGTGCCGGCCATTGCTGGCCGCTTCCATTATCTTGTCCAAATCCTTCCAGGCAGCATGGCCTCGGACGCCGCCATTCAGTTGCCCTTGCAGTTGATGCCCGAGCAGGTCGGGTTGCTGTTGGCGAATCTGAGTTGGCTGCGGGAGGAAAACGACGGCGATGAGCCCCAGACACCTGGCGAGAAGCGATTGGCCGACGCAAACCTCGATCTTGAGCGCGTCCTGCGTAACCAGATCCTAGACATCCTGGGCACCCAGCGTGCCCGTGAATTGGAGGGTCACGCGGAGGAGTTGTTCATGATGGACGACGCCTTCGAGGCCAAGGCCTTCCGCGTCTTTGGCCCTGGACAGCGCCCACCGCGGCGGCGCAAGGGGTAGTGCTGCAAAGCGCAACTCACTTTCACTTGCCTCCACAAGGCAGAAAACCTGAAGCTCCTTGCGCCGAAACGCGCGTTAGAAGCGCCCACCAGGGGTGGGTGAAGTGACGCGCCAGGGC
>JBHELM010000064.1:0-8846 GCA_046352715.1 Thermoplasmatota archaeon
CGGGCCGGCCACGCGGTCCAGCAGCGCCGCGACGTTTGCCTTGAAGGCGTCGAGCCCGGCATCGTTGACAAGCATCTCGTCCGCAAGGGCGATGGTGCGCGCCATGCCCCAGCCCATCTCGCGCTCGTCGCGGGCCTTCAGCACGGCGGGGTCGACGGAGTCGTCGGCGCGGGCCCTGCGGACCATGCGGCCGAAGCGGTGCTCGGGGTCGGTGTGGATGGCCACGAGGATGAACTGGGCGCCCAGCTCGCGGCGGAACGTCTCCACCTCCTCGAAGTTGCGGATGCCGTCGATGAGGACGGCGCCGGCACGGGGCCTGGCGGGGTCGCCGAGGAGGCCGCGGACGCGCTCGACGGTGCGGCGGCCCCAGACGTCCTTGCCGTGCCGCTCCCGCATGGCGTTGGCGACCTCGCCGACGTGCTTGGCGTCGCGGGGGAGCCCTTGGCGCTCCACCTCCTCCCAGATGAGGTCGCCCATGCGGACGACGGGGTGGCCGCGGGCGCGCGCGACCTCCATGGCCTCCGACTTGCCGCTGCCGGGCATCCCGGTGAAGCCGATGACGCGCACGGCCGCGCCAGCGCCGCGGGCCTGAAAAGCTAGACTTGGCGCCCTGGCGGCCCGGCGGGCGCCTTTGCGGGGCGTGGGACGCGCGCCGCCAGGAGAGTCGCGCAGGCGACGGCGGTGCCCAGGGCGAGCGCGGCCAGGACATCCGTTGCCCAATGGGCCTGGGCCAGCAGCCGTGCGACGCCCGTCCCGAAGGCCGCCACGGCCCACGCCCCCAGGGCCCAGCGCCAAGCCCGCGCCGCCTGCGCGCCCTCCCAGCCGTGGCGGTCGATGAGCACCTGCGCCTCCAACAGGATGAGCAGCCCGAGGTTCGCCGCGGCGCCGACGGTGTGGCCGCTCGGGAACGAGGCCCCGGCCGCGACGCCGAACGGGGGCGGCTCCCGGTGGGCGAGGAGCTTGACGAGGGTGACTGCGCCAGCCGCGGCCAGCCCGCCTCCCACGGCCCACCCGGCCGCCGCGCGGGCCCCCCGCAGCCACCAGGCCGCCACGACCGCGGCGGTGATGGCCAGCGTGCCGGGGACGGAGCCGGGCCAGGAGAGCGCCTCGCCCACGGCGTGCACGGGCCACCCCCCCTCATGCCACGGGGTGACGATGCGGTAGGCGACCGGGTCGGCGCGCTGGAGCGGGCCCTGCAGTCCCTGGTCGGCGAGCAGCAGCGCAAGGAGGGCCAGGCCGGCGCCGAGGCCCACCCACTGCCAGCGGCGCGCGCGCTTCACGCTGGGGCATCCGGGCCGCCGGCTTGAGCGTGGCGCGGCCCTGACATGCCTATCCCGCGGCGCGCTTGGCCTTGCCTCCAGCGGGCGGGGGCGGCTTGGCGCGCGGGCGTGGGATGCCGGCGACCCGCACGACGCAGCACACCAGGGCGACCCCCAGGCACAGCGAGGCGAGAACGTCGCTCATCCAGTGGTCCTGCGCCAGCACCCGGCAGGCGCCCACCAGGAGGCTGGCCAGGATCCATGCGGCGATGCCGCGCGCCCAGGCCCAGTCGGCGGCGCGGCCGGTGAGCCGCTGGCGGTCCACGTGCACCTGGGTGGCCAGCAGCAGCAGGATGCCCAGGGTGCCGGTGGCGCCGAGGGTGTGGCCGCTGGGGAACGCGTACGAGTGCGGGGCGTCGGGGAACGGGGGGCGGTCGCGCTGGAAGACGAGCTTGAGCCCCGTGACGGCCAAGGCGGTCGCGGCGCTGCCGAGGACGGCCCAGGCCGCGAGGCGGCGCTCGCGCCATAGCCACCACAGGACCGCGCAGAGGGCCGTCGCGGCCGCGGTGGCGAAGGACGCGCCCGGGAGGGAGCCCCACGCGCCGAGCGCGTGCAGGGGCAGGCCGCGCGCCACGCCCGCGCTGACCCATGCGTTGACCACGACGTCCAGGCGGTAGACGGGGCCCCGCAGCAGGTCGTCGAGCGCCAGCAGGAGGAACCCCAGCAGGCCCGCGGCCATGCCGACGGCCTGCCAGCGCCGCACCTTGGGGACGGACGGGCGCGAGGGCGCGACCGGGATGGGCCCCAGCGGGCCGGGGGGAGGCGCGCGCCTCACCGCCCGGGGGGCGCGGCACTGGAGCGGCGCCGCAGCGCGACGCCTGCGGCCAGGAGGGCGATGAGGGTGGGCACGGCCGGGGGCGGGAGGGCCCAGTTCTTGGCGTGCTGGGGGCTGACGCCGAGGAGGTCGCGCCGCTCGGTGGCGTTCAGGTGCGCAAGGACGTCTGCCAGGAACGACTGGGTCGTGGCGGCGGCCAGGGCCAGCGCGGCCTCGAACTTGGTGCGGCCGTCGGGCAGGCGCGCCTCTGCGTCGGGCGTGGAGTTCGTGCCGTCCTTGGCGTGGAGGCCGTGCGGGTACGGGTCGCCGGGCGGCATGTCGGCCTGCTCCTCGCCGGGCTGGAACCCCGTCAGCACCAAGCCGTCCGGAAGGCCTCCGCCGGCCAGGAGCTCCTGCTGGAAGCGCGCCTGCACGGCCGGGCCCAGGTCGACCACGTTGGAGTGGCTGTGGCAGTCCTGCAGGGCGTGCAGGGCGCGGCCCAGGGCCGTCACGGCGCGCTCCGGGTGCCCGGTGCGCGCGAACTGCAGGGCCTCGTCGCGCTCGAGCCGGACATAGGCCGTCGTGGCCGCGAACGCCTGCGCGTTGGGCGTGGGCGGCAGCCGGTCGCAGTGGTGGGCCGGCTCGTAGTCGCCGACGGCGTCGACCACGACCAGGTGGCCCGCGGACCCCTTGACCTTGCTCTCCGCGAGGTCGGGCGCCCGCACCGCCTGCTGGAGGGCGTCGAGGCCGGAGCCGCTCCAGCCCAGCGGCGTGGCCGCCGCCGCGGTGGCCTGGTCGTGCACGGAGGTGCCCGGCGGCGTGGACTCGAAGGCAGACGCGGAGGGCGCGAGGGCCGCCAGCAGCAGCGCGGCGCCCACCCCCGCTTCGCGCCAGCGCCCGGCCCTTGGCTTGCGGTGGTGCGGCACGCGCAGGGAACGGGAAGGCCCTGGAAGGGGTGAGCGCCGCCCGGACCTGTTCGGCACGGCGGGAGGCTAGGCTGGGGCGTTGGCGCGGCCGCGGGGGAGGGTCGCCACCAGGACCGTCGTGCAGGCGAGGCCAGCGCTGATGGCCCACGCGCCCAGGACGTCGCTGAGCCAGTGGTGCTGCGCCAGGATGCGGCCGACGCCCACCAGCAGGGACAGCGCCCCCCAGGCGATGAGCGCGCCGAGGCGGACCTGCCGCGCCGGCTCGGCGGCGAGGCGCTGGGTGGCGATGTAGCCCTCCGCGACGAGCAGGATGGCGACGCCGACGGTGCCTGCGGCGCCCATGGTGTGGCCGCTCGGGTAGGCGTAGCTGTGCGGGAAGCGCTCGCCGATGAAGGCCGGCAGCGGGCGCTGGAAGATGCCCTTGAGCCAGGGGTTGAGGAGGCCGACGAGGCTGCCGGAGGCGAGGCACCACGCGGCGAGGGAGAACCGCCGCCACCACAGCAGCACGGCGGTCGCGGCGATGAGGAGCACCGGCGCGACGCGGCTGGAGCCGGGCAGCGACAGGGCGTTCCCGACGGCGTGGACGGGCCAGCCGGTGGCGTCGAGGCGCCCCACCGCGTCGTTGAGGGGGAAGTCGGCCTGGTAGACGGGGCCGTGCGCCACCTGGTCGACGCTCAGCAGGGCGAACAGCGCGAAGCCGAGGATGGCGGCGGCGCGGAGGCGGTCGCGGCGCTCCATCACGCCTCCGGGCCGCGGCGGTCGAGCAGGACGGCGACGCCGAGCAGGGCCACGCCGAGGCCCCAGCCGCCCAGCAGATCGCTCAGGATGTGGGAGCGCACCAGGAGGCGGTCGATGGCCACGCCCACGCAGACGCCGGCCCACACCGTGGCGAGCAGGGGGCGGACCCAGCGCGGCTGCGCGCGGCCGGTGGCGGCGGGGAGGAAGAACGCGGCGAAGCCCCACGCCATCGCGGCGCCCGCCTCGTGGCCGCTCGGGTAGACCACCTGCGCCGCGCCGCCGTCGACCCACCACGCCAGCAGGGGGCGGAAGGCGACCTGGAAGCCGAGGATGAGGAGGCCGCCGGTGAAGCCCACCGCGGAGACGATCTTGGCTTTGCGGACAGCGCCCATGGCGAGCAGCCCCATCACCGTGGCGATGGTGACGGGGATGGTCGCGTACTGCGAGCCCCAGATGGAGAGGTAGCCGAGCCCGCCCCACTGCGGGGCGACGGTGGGCGGCGCGACGTTGCGCTCCAGCCAGCGGTCGAGCGGGAGGTCGTACCAGCGCGTCAGCCCGGTGACGAGCAGCAGGCCAAAGAGGAGGAAGATGGCCAGGCCGCCCCACAGGGCCAAGCCGGCCCGGGCGACGGTCCGGTCGGCGGCCGGCGCGGTCACGGCTTCTTGCCGAAGACGAGCGGCTGCGCACGCGGCGCCGCGGGGGCGGCTGGAGGGGCGGGGGCTGCGGGAGCGGGCGCGGCGGGCTGCGCTGGCTGGCTGGCCTTTGCGGCCTGGCCAGGCAGCGCCATCTTGTCGAGGTCCGGCGGGACGCCCATGATGTTGTAGCCGCAGTCGACGTAGAGCACCTGCCCTGTCACGCCGCTGCCGAGGTCGGACAGGAGGAAGTAGGCGGACTTCGCCACGTCCTGCTGCGTGACGTTGCGGCCCAGCGGCGCGGCGTGCCGCATCCAGTCGAGGATCAGATCGAAGCCCGGGACGCCCGAGGCGGCGAGGGTGCGGATGGGCCCGGCGGAGATGGCGTTGACGCGCACGCCCTTCTCGCGGCCGCAGGTGAACGACAGCTCGCGGGTCAACTCCTGCAGCGCGGCCTTGGCGGCGGACATGACGCGGTAGCCGGGCACGAAGCGGTCGGCGCCGAGGTAGGTCAGGCTCACGATGGCGCCGTCCTTGGCCATGTGCGGCATCGCGTGGCGGGTGAGGCGCACCAGCGAGTAGGCCGACACGCCGAGGGCGGTGTTCCAGTCCGCCTCCGTGGTGCGCACGACCTCGTCCTGCAGCGCCGTGGCGGGGGCGAAGGCGATGCAGTGCACCATCATGTCGAACGGCGCCGGGTTCTTCGCGGCCGACTCCTGGAAGAACTTCGCCACCGACTCCTCGATGCTGGCGTCGCACTCGTAGTAGCCCTCGATCCACGGCTGGTCCTTGAACAGTTGCAGGACGCGGCTGAGGAAGCGCTTCTGGTAGCCCATCGTCACCTTGGCGCCGTGCGCGGCCAGCTCGCGGGCGATGGCCCAGGCGATGGAGTCCTCGGAGGCGACGCCGAAGACGAGCGCGCGCTTGCCGGCCAGGGAGCCGCTGGGCGTGGTCATCGCTCGCCGGATGGGGCAGGGGGATGAAGGCTTTCCTTTGTCGCCGGAAGACGTCCGACCAACCCACGAAGTGCACGAACGGCACGAAGCCACCCGTTTCGTTGGCTTCGCGAGAGTGTGGTTCGCCAGTGGGCGGGGCGTCAGCGGCGGCGGAACGCGGACCGTCCCGACACCACGAGCGACAGGCCGACTGCCTGCAGGAGCAGGATGACCAGCATCCCGACGCTCAGGGTTGCCACCGCGAGCAGGACCGTGAGCCCGAGCACGGGGATGGGGCCGGCGATGGCGAGCACGGGCCAGCGCACCGCCAGCGCGGCGATGCCGCCCGCCAGGAGTAGGAGCGCCGCGACGGCGAGGACGGCGGCGCCGACCCGAATCAGCTCCACCAGCCGGTCCGCGCCGAGGCGGACCTCCGCGGTGGCGGGGTCGCGGGCGGCGTCGAGGCGGACCTCGAGCGTGTCGTTCTCGCGCACCAGCACCCGGCGCTCCAGGACGCGGCCGGCGGCGCGCACGGTGAGGTTGGCGGCGGCGTGGTCACCCAGGGTCACGTTGGCCCAGCCCCCCACTGTGGCGTTGGAGGAGACGAGGGCGCCCCGAGGCGTGTGCAACTCCACGGTGGCGTTGCTGGCGACGGTGCCGTTGTCGAGCACCTGGACGTGCAGCTCGCCGCCCGCCAGGGGCGCGTCACCGAGGCCGTCCACGACGTCGTCCAGGTAGGTGGAAAGGACGCCGGTGGGCAGCACCGCGAAGGCGAGGCAGGCGATGCCGAGGAGGGCCCCCCAGGTGGCGAGCAGGATGCCGCCGACCTGGACGCGGCGGCGCAGCGGGTCGCGGCGGGGCTGGGCGAACGCGGGGACGCTGGCGCCCGGGGAGCCGGGGGCGGGCGCCGTGTCGCCGCAGCGCGGGCAGAAGCCGGTGAGCGCCGCGTCGTAGCGGTTGCCGCACTCAGGGCACTGCACGAAGCGGGGCTCCACCGCTGCGGCGCACTGGGAGAGGTGGGAAAAATCCTCGCTCCCCCGACCGAACCACGGATTGCACGGATGACGCGGATTCACCCCCTCACTGCGAAAGGCGCGAACGGCAGGAAGTTTCCTCCCGGTTCGCGACCTTCGCGGTCAAGGGACTCCGTGCAATTGCGGGGATTTTTGGCCGCGAAGGCAGGACGGGGCAGTTCCCCCGGATGTTTCGCGGCCTTCGCGGTCTGTCGTCTCCCCGAAATCCCCGGAATCCCTGCTGGTCAGGAGGTCGGGATGGAGCAAAGCGCTAAACCGTCCCCCGGGGCCTGCGGGTGCCGTGCCCTCGCAGGCCGACGCCTTGGCCATCGCCCACGCCCTGGCCGACGCGGCCTTCAACGCGTGGCAGGCCGTGGCGCTGCAGGCGGACCGGCACCGCAAGGTCGGCATGGGCGCGGGCGGCAACCTGACGAGCCGGGCCGACGAGGCGCTGGAGAACGCCATCCTCGAGGTGGCGAAGGCGTTCCCGGTCGCGGTGCTGTCGGAGGAGGCGGGGCTCATCGACCGGCCCGGCGCGTCGTGGCTCGCGGTGGTGGACCCGCTCGACGGCTCGCGCAACGCCGGGCGCGGCATCCCGTTCCACTGCACCAGCATCGCCGTCGCCCCCCGCAACGGCAGCCTGCGGTCGCTGGAGGCGGGCGTGGTGCGCAACCTCGTCACGGGCGACACCTACGCCGCGGCGCGGGGCGTGGGCGCGACCTTCAACGGCAAGCCGGTGCCGCCGCCCACCTTCGACCCCGAGGAGGTCCTCGTCGGGGTCATCGCCGACTACTCCGAGTCCGAGATCCAGGAGGCGCACGCCAAGCCGGACCACCACATCCGCGACCTCGGCTCCGCCGCGCTGGAGATGTGCCTCGTCGGCACCGGGGCGCTGGACGCCTTCGTGGTGCGGCGGCCCTGGCTGCGCGTCCTCGACATCGCGGCGGCCACGCTGTTCGTGCGCGAGTGCGGCGGCCTCGTCCTGGACCCGGTCAGCGGCGCCGACCTCGACGTCCCGCTCACCATGGAGGTGCGCTCCGGCGTCCTGGCCGCCCACAGCGCCGAGGCCCGCCGCGCCGTCAGCGGCGCCCGCATCACCCCCAGCCGCGGCGTCGGCAGGACCACGGGGCCCATGGAGGGCGCGCTCACCTGGGCGCTCGTCGGCAAGGCGGGCATCGCGCACGTCCGCAAGGAGGCGATGTGGATCCGCGAGCACCTCCTCTCGCGCGGGCAGCGGGTGCTGCTGGAGACCGACCTGGCGCAGGCGGCGGGCGAGCCCGGGCGGACCCTGGAGCAACTGGACCACGAGGCCGACCTCTTCCTCACCGTGGGCGGCGACGGCACCATCCTGATGGCGCAGCACGTCACCGACAAGCCCGTCTTCGGCGTCAACGCGGGCGCCATCGGGTTCCTCGCCGAGGTGGAGCCGCCGCAGGCCGCCGCCGGCATCGACCAGGTCATCCGGGGCGACTACCGCATCGAGGAGCGCGACAAGCTCTCGGCGTGGCTCGGCGCCAAGCGCCTGCCGGACGCCACCAACGAGGTGACCTTGCAGACCAGCCGCATCGCCAAGCTCATCCGCTTCCGCATCACGGTGGGCGGCGAGGTGCTGGACACCCTGCGCGGCGACGGCATCATCGTGTCCACCGCGACCGGCAGCACCGGATACGCCATGAGCGTGGGCGGCCCGCTGGTGCATCCCCTCGTCCACGGCACCGTCCTCGCGCCCATCGCGCCGTTCCGCCTCAGCGCCCGCCCCTGGGTCGTGCCCTCCGACGCCGTCGTCGAGCTGCTGCTGGAGGACCGCGACTCGCAGAGCGGCACCGGCCAGGCGCGCGTCGTTGTCGACGGGCAGCACGGCTTCGAGGTCAGCCCCGGCCAGACCGTCCGCATCGCGCCGTCGCCGCGCAAGGCCCGCTTCCTGCGGCTGGGCTCCGGCTACTACGAGCGCGTGCGCTCCAAGCTGACGCGGTGATTCGCTTTGGGAACCACGAATTTCACGAATGACACGAAAACGCCGTTCGTGCAATTCGTGAAATTCGTGGTTTCGACTGGGGGCGCGTGATGGGCTTCTTCTCGCGCAAGCCCAAGGTCCGCAAGGTCCGCTTCCGCACCAACTACCGCAGCCTGCCTCAGGAGGAGTGGACGGAGGACGAGTTCGACCACTGGTTCGACGGCCTCGGCGAGAGGGAGCAGTGGGCCGAGTGGGAGCGCTGGAGCCGCGAGACCTACGACCACCCCACCATCAAGGCGGTGCGCCGCTCCGTCCTCGACCTGGCCGCCGAGGCGTCGCGCTCCAGCTACCCGCAGGAGTTCGGCGGCTTCCTGCGCGTGGAGAAGGGCACGGTGACGGAGCTCATCCTCGGCGTCGGCACCATCCAGGGCGACCGGCACACCTTCCTCATGGTCACCAACCTCCCCGTGGACCGCAGCATCAAGGGGACGCTGCACAGCCACCCCAGCCCGCACCCCTACCCGAGCGACGCGGACTTCGCCCTGTTCGAGAAGTACGGCTCCATCCACATCATC
>JBHELM010000065.1:0-4275 GCA_046352715.1 Thermoplasmatota archaeon
CACTGACAAGCCCCTGCGCATCCCAATCCAGGACGTCTACACCATCACCGGCATCGGCACCGTGCCCGTCGGCAAGGTCGAGACGGGCATCCTGAAGCCCGGCATGAGCATCCACTTCAACCCCAGCAACAAGACCGCTGAGGTCAAGTCGGTGGAGATGCACCACGAGCAGCTGCCCCAGGCCGTCCCCGGCGACAACGTAGGCTTCAACTGCCGTGGCCTGGCCAAGAACGACATCCGCCGCGGCGACGTCGGCGCCCCCGTCGACAAGCCCGCCACCGTGGCCAAGACCTTCACCGCCCAGGTGATCGTCCTCAACCACCCGTCGGTCATCACCGTCGGCTACACCCCCGTGTTCCACGCCTACACCGCGCAGAACGCCTGCACCTTCACGGAGATCAAGAAGGTCGTGCGCGCCGGCAAGGAGCAGGAGGACAAGTCCTTCATGAAGACCGGCGACCAGGGCGTCGTCAAGATCACCCCGACCCGCCCGATGGTCGTCGAGCGCGCCACGGAGTTCCCGCCGCTCGGCCGCTTCGCCATCCGCGACATGGGCCAGACCGTGGCCGTCGGCGTCGCCATCGAAGTGGAGCCCCGCTAAGGGACTCCACCTCCTTTGGGAGGTACCACGATGGCCAACGCAAAGGCGCGCATCAGCCTCACCGGCACCGACCCCACCAAGGTCGACTCCGTGTGCAACCAGATCAAGCTGATCTCGGAGCGCACGGGCGTCAACATGGCCGGGCCGATCCCGCTGCCGACCAAGAAGCTCAACGTCCCGACCCGCAAGGCGCCGGACGGCGAGGGGTCGGAGACGTGGGACCGCTGGCAGATGCGCGTCCACAAGCGCCTCATCGATTTGGATGCTGACGACCGTGCCCTCCGGCAGCTCATGCGCATCCAGGTCCCCGACGGCGTGAACATCGAGATCATGCTCCGCTCGTAGGCGGCGCGGTTTCGGTCCTCTTCCTTTCCTTCCCCCTCTCCCCGCCTCTTCCGTTTCTTTTTGTCCCAGCGCCTCCTGCGAGGAGCGTGGCCGTCGACCCCTGTGAGCGTTGGTCCCGGGTGGCGGCGCACACGATTCCCGAGGTGCCGGAGTCCACCGTCTCCAGTGCCCGTGCCGGCGCCACGGCCGCCGATTTCGAGGCCGCCCGCGACCGGCTGCTGCGCTACGACCTCTATCCGCGGCGCGTCGTGGCAAGCCACGTCTGCGCCCCCGGCGGCGTGGTGGTGGAAGGGTGCACCATCGCGCAGTGGGTCCGCCTCGGGCCGTTCCGCTACTCCTGCGCCGTCCGCGTGGACGAGCTGCGCGAGGGGGACGCGGAGGGGACGCGCACCCTGCGCCTGGCCTACCGGACCCTCGAGGGGCACCCGGAGCGGGGCCGCATCACGTTCACGGTGGCTTGGGACGCGGCGGCGGGCCGGCTGGAGGCGCGTGTCACCCATGCCTCGCGCCCAGCGTTGTGGTGGAGCCGCCTGGGGTCGCCGTTCGCCCGCCGGTTGCAGGCAAGGCTCAACGCGGGCGCGGCGCGGCGGCTGGCTGGAGCCTGAACCTGCCTACACGCAGGTGGAGGCCCAACTGTTGGGCGGCGTGTTGTAGTAGCAGAGCAGGTAGTCGACGATGGGGATGGGGCCGATGGAGCCCGTGGTGCAGTCGCGCAGCCAGTTGACGGGCGCCGTGTTGAGGAGGCAGTTGACGAGGCCGACCGTCACGGCGACGCCGAGGAAGACGGTCTCGCAGGCGGCACGCAGGGAGCGCAGCGCGAAGAGGTCGCAGGGCGGCGGGATGGGGGCAGGGGCCTGGGGCTCCGCTTGGGCGGTGCCGGCGGCGGCAAGCAGGGTCGCCAGGCCAAGCAACGCGGCGGCGGCCAATCCGGCGAGGGGGCGGTGCATGGGCACTCCTCCTACACGCAGACGGCGTTCCAGCTCGAGGGTGGCGTGTTGTAGTAGCAGAACGCGTAGTCGAGGAGCGGGATGGTGACCGAGTAGGGGCCTAGGCAATTGCTGGCCCAGTTGATGGGCGCGGTGTTCAGGAGGCAGGTGGCCGTTCCGACCGCGAGGGACACCGGGATCATCGCGGTGAGGCAGGCGGCGGTGTAGGCCTTCGGGTACGTGATGACGTAGCACAGTGGAATGGCCTGCTGGTCGTCCCCCGGCGGTGCGGCGGCGGCGGGCGTGGCTGTGGCCAGGAGGCCGGCGATGGACACCAGGACGGCGAAGGCGGGGAGGCGAAGGGCGCGCATGGAGTTCCTCAAAGGCGGGCGAGGCCCACCGCGCCGCAATCCAGGCTTGCGCGGTTCAGCGTTGTGGCCAACGGGGGAACATTCGTTTCAGTGGACTCGGGCATCCGTCGCGCCGTCGGTGGCGCAGCCGGCTCATCCGTAGTCGCGCCACGAGTGGCCGCATTTGACGCACTCGTTGATCTGCGTCGGCGGCTCGTCGCTGCGCCGCGTCTGCATGAGGTGGAAGTAGGCCTTGTCGTGGCCGCACTTGGGGCAGGTGGTGACCTGCTCGGGGCGGGCTTCCTGCTTCTCCTCGAGGACGACGCGGGACTTGCCCTCGGACTCCGCCCGCACGATGCGGCTCTCCGCCGGGGTGGTGCTCGTCCAGCCGCAGCTTGGGTTGCGGCACGCGAGCCCGCCGTCCTTGGGGTAGGCGAGCTTCTTGCACTGCGGGCAGAAGGGCACGTGGGCATGGACGCGGGGGAGGCACTTGATTCCTTCCCTTGGACCCACCTGCCGAACGGTGCGCAGCCTGGGGGACGGAGGCTAGGCCACGACGCCCAGCAGCGGCGCCGCGGCCGGCGCCGCGCTCACGACGGTGCAGCCCTGCGACGCCACGGTGTCCGTGGTGAGGATGCGGTCGATGCCGCCGGCAAGCAGTTTAGGGACGGCGCCGCCGGTGAAGAGGCCGTGCGTGCAGGTGGCGTAGACGTGGGTGGCGCCCTGAGCCTTGAGCTGCTTCGCCGCGGTGAGCATCGTGCCGCCGCTCGCGATGAGGTCGTCCACGATGGCGACGCGGCGGCCCTTCACGTCGAGGCTCTTGGCCTGCATCCGCACCTCGGTGGCGCTCAGGCGGGTCTTCTCCAGGTGGTCCGCGGTGGCCCCGATGAGGCGGGCGGCCTGCTCGGCGCGCTCGCGGGCGCCCCGGTCGGGGGCCAGCACGGTGTCGACGCCCCACGCCGCGAGCTGCGTCGCGAGCTGGGGGACGGCGGTGGCGGCGTGGCCCTTGCCGCCGAAGAAGCGCAGGACGTCGGGCTTGTGCGGGTCGATGGTGAGGATGCGGTCGCTGCCGGCGGCGATGGCCTTGGCGGCGGCACGGCTGCTCACCGCCTCGCCGGGCTGGAACACCCGGTCCTGCCGCGCATAGCCCAGGTACGGGATGACGGTGGACACGGAGCGGGCGCCCGCCTCCCACGCGGCGTCCTGCCACAGCAGCAGCTCGACGAGGTTGGTGTCCGGCGCCGTGGACTGGACGAGGACGAGGTCCTGGCCCTGCACCGGCTCGGCGATGCGGACATACCCCTCGCCGTCGGGGAAGCGCGTGGCCTCCGCCTGGGCGACGCGGGCGCCCAGCAGCCTGGCGAGCTCCTGCGCGAAGGCGGGGGACGCGGAGCCGGCCAGGACCAGGGGCACGCACTGGCCAGCGGTTCACGCCCAAAAGGGTTGGCTCCCCGCCGGCGAACCCCGACGAACCGCGGAGGGGCGGAACCTCCTGACCTTCCGTCAATCCGTTGGTTGCGGGGGCCGGCAAGGGCTCTACGCGTCTTCCGCGGCCTCCGCGGTTCGTGGGGACCAGGCTTCGCCAGCGGCCTCTCCGCCAGCAGGCTTGGCCCGCCGTCCAGGACACTCACGGTGACGATGCGGCTCTGCTCGTGGCGTCGCCGTCTCGTTGTGGGCGCAGCCATCCGCGCAGCCGTCGGTGAAGACGGTGCAGGCGGGCCCGTCGGGGTCGCGGTGCAGGTCGATAAAGCCCAGCAGGGGTTTGGCGCTCAAACCAGCGGGGAGGGCTTCTTTCCCTCGGGGGCCACGGCCGAGGCCGGGCAGGGGCCGAAGCCGTTGTCGCCGGCTTGGCTGGAGAAGCCGCGCAGGGCCGTCGTGAGCCCGGTGGCGACGCTGTCGCCGGGCTGCTGGCCGCCGGTATGGTACTGGAGGGCTGCAATCATGACGCCGACAGGGTCCACCAAGTCGAGGATGAGCTTCCAGTCGTGGGCCTTGGCGATTTTGCTGACGGGGGCGAAGGGGTTGGTGAAGTCGACGTAGTGGACACTCCAGC
>JBHELM010000066.1:0-4949 GCA_046352715.1 Thermoplasmatota archaeon
GCGGCTACCTGACCGGCCTCGGCTTCCGCACCCTGGGCAAGGTGGTGGGCGAGGGGCTGGTCATCACGGTCGGGGCCCTGCTGGTGCTGGTGCTGGCCTACTTCTGGCTGACGCGCAAGCTGAAGGTCCTGAGCCGCTCCAGCCTGAGCCTCGCCCTCGCCGCGGCCAGCGGGCTGGGGGTCGCCTTCCTCCTGGTGCGCCGCGTCGTGCACGGCCAGCTCCTGCGCGAGGACGAGCTGTGGCCCCGCGCCCTGCAGCGGATGCCGGAGTGGCTCACCACGCTCGCGCTGCCGTTCCAGGCCCTCGGCGACGTGCATCTCCTCGCCGTCGCGTTCCTGGCCCTCGTCGCGTGGCACGCCAGGAAGGGACGCTGGCGCAGGGCCTACCTCGCCCTCGCCACGGGCCCCGGCCTGCTCGGCCTCGTCCTCTGGCTGCGCTGGCGCATCCCCCGCACGGCGCCGTCGGGGCTGCCGCCGCACTTCCCGCTCACCGGCTCCTTCCCCAACGAGTCGGCCGCGCTCGGGGTCGCCCTGGTGGGCCTCGTGGCGTGGACCTGGCTGCGCGGCCCCGGCTTCCGCAAGCTCCTCGTCCACGCGAGCGTCGCCCTGCTGGCGGCCGCCGTCGCCCTCGCCCCGCTCGCCTCAGGAATGGCGTGGCCGCTCGACGTCCTCGCGGGCGCCGCGCTGGGCCTGGGCTGGCTCGCCCTCTGCCTGCTCGGCGGGGAGCTGGCGCAGCGCCTCTTCGACCCCTCGCAGGAGCAGAAGCCCCTGGTCCTCTGGCTGCGGCGGCGCTGGGACGGGGTGGCCGGGTGGTGCGACCGGCGGCTGTGGGGCAACAGCCGCGTCCTGTGGGCCATCCTCGCCCTCGGCGTCGCCCTGCGCCTCGCCGTGCCGTGGCAGTGGGCGGTGGGGCCCGACGCGGACCGCTACAGCGCCATGGCCCTCGGCCTGGAGCGCACCGGCTCGTTCCTCATGCCGTGGGGCGACGTCTACTCCCCCGGCGGCGGGCCGGCGCCCAGCCACCACTTCCCGCCCCTCTACCCGTTCGTCCTCGCCGGCTTCTTCCACGTCCTGGGGTTCAGCCGCGACACCCTGCGCGTCGCCAGCATCACCCTCTCCCTCGCCGCGCTGACCGTCACCTACCTCTGCACCCGCGACCTCTATGGCCACCGCCGGGGCCTGCTCGCCACCGCCGCCGTCGCCCTCAGCCCGGTCCTGGTGCTGACCACGAACAAGGCGTACGCGGAGAACCTGCTGCTGCTGCTGTTCGTGGCGGCGCTGTGGGCCATCCTCAAGGCCATCGAGAAGCCCTGGTACATGGTCCCCGCCGCCCTCTTCGCGGCGCTCGGCTACCTGACAAAGTCCAGCATGGGCTCCTTCTTCATCATCGCGGGGCTGGGCGGCCTCGCGTGGCGGCTCCACTGGCGCGGCTGGAGGGTACTGCGCGACCCGGCCTACCTCACCGCCATCGCCCTCTTCGCCGCCGCGGTGGCGTGGTGGGGCTGGCGCAACTGGGCCCTCTTCGGCTCCTGGGAGACCTCCGCCCACCTCAGCGCCGCCTACGCCAACGCCCTGGCGCACCCGGTGGACTGGGCGCTGCTGCTGGTGTTCTCCTTCCTCTTCCTCTTCGTCTTCGGCTACCTCGTCTTCATGGGGGCCCTGCCCTGGCTCCCCGCGCTCGGCCGCATCCCCAGGACGGCGACGGAGCAGGACTCCGGCCTCTGGCTCGCCCTCGCCCTGCCGCTGGCGCTGACGACCCTCATCGACGCGGCGCTCTGGCTCTACGAGCGCGACTTCTACTTCCACAACGTCCGCTACGTCAGCTTCGCCCTCGTCCCCCTGGTGTGGCTGCTGGCCCGCAGCGTCCGCCCCTCCCGGGCCGCCCTGGCGGCGCTGCTGCTCTCCTTCGCCATCCTGCTCGCCGGGACGGTGGCGTTCTCCCTGCCGACGGTGAAGCTGGAGAACCGCGTCAGCAGCGCATGGGGCCCCCTCGTCCACGACGGCGACTCCATCACCTTCGTCGACACCAACGACGTCTACCGCTACTACTTCGACCTCACCGCCAACGGGACGCGGGAGCTGGAGGTGCGCACCGTGACGGGCGCCGCCATCGCCAGCGTCACGACCGACTGGGCGCTGGTGCATGGCGACGGCCACGGCCTGCCCCCCGGCTACGCGCAGGTCCTGGAGCGGGACAGCGGCCCCCCGCCGCTCGGCGACCGCTACACGGTGTGGAAGCGCGCCTGACGCGATTGGGGGCAGATTTGGGGACGGGCGGCGCTGGCGAGGCCGCTGGACGACAGGCAGGACGGAGGCGGGAGCGCTCCGCAAGGGCTTTGGCCCCCCGAGGGGGTTTGCTGGCTGGAAAGGCCTCCCATGGAGAACGAACGCACCCCTGCCGCCATCGCCCACGTCCTGGGCATCCTCACCCTCTTCGTGGGACCCCTCGTGATGTACTTCGCCCTCCGGAAACGGGCCAGCCCCTGGCTGCGCGACCACCTCGACGAGGCCGTCAACCACCACATCCTCGTCCTCGCGGCCTTCGTCCTGCTGGTCGTCCTCGCCGTCGTGTTCACCAACTTCGGCCTCGCCGCCGTCTCCCTCCTGCTGGCCGCGCTCGCGCTGCTGGTCTTCTTCGCCAGCGTCCTGCTCAGCATGGTGGCGACGGTGAAGGCGGTGCGCGGGAAGGCGTACCGCTTCCCGCTGGACGTGAAGATTGTCAAGTGACGGCGAACGGGGTCCTCCGCTTCGATCCCCCTGCGCTCGCTTGGGGCCTCGGCGTGGCCACCCCGGCCAGCGGTGAGGTCGGCATCTCCTCGGCGCGGAGTTGACGCAGGTGTACGCCAACACGTACGGCTCCCGCATCCTCCCCAGCCGCCGCGGCGAGCCCATCCAGGAGGCCATCGCCAAGCGCGACTCCCCGCCCGACGTGGAGGGGACGGAGGGCAAGCCGGGCAAGCAGCCGCAGCGCGCCAGCCGGCCGCAGCGCCCCCACCGCGCCCCCGCCAAGCGGCCCGCGGCCCGCACGGCCCGCAGCAAGTGACCCCATGCCCTGCACCCCTGGTCACGACAAGAAGGGCGCCATCCAGCGCAAGGTCCGCCGCGAGTTGGGCTTTCCCCCCTAAACCACGGATGGCACGGATTCCATGGAGCAGCTTGAATCCGCGCCATCCGCGAAATCCGCGGTTTGGCCGGCGTGGCTTCTCCCCGACGAAACCGCGGATGACGCGGATTCCCGCGGATGAACAAGAATCCGTGGAATCTGTGGTTTAGGGACAAAGCCCGCGAGTTGCCTGCCCTCAAGCGCAAGCTCGGCGCCAAGAAGGGCGCCAGCAAGCGAAGGCTCTCGTCCTGACGCTTCAGGGGGCGGCACGCGGCGGCGGCGCCGGAGGGGTCCAGCGGCGCGGCACCCACACCGCGAACGTTGCGCCGTGGCCCAACCCCTCCTACGCCGCGCTCAGGCGCCCGCCGTGCGCGTCCACGAGCCCCTTGGCCAGGTAGAGGCTGAGCCCCATGCCGGCGAGGACGTCCTGGTCGTGGCCGCGCAGGTGGCGGAAGGGCTGGAACAGCAGCCCCGCCTGCTCCGGCGTGAAGCCACGGCCGGCGTCGCGCACCGTGACGGTGAGGCCCTCCTGGTCGAGGTCCGACTCCAGCGTGACCGGCGCGCCCTTCTCGGAGTAGCGGAACGCGTTGTGCAGGAGGAAGCGCACGACCTGGTCCATGCGGCGGCGGTCCACCTCGACCTCGCCCTCCGCGGCGCGCACGGCCAGCTCCCGGCCCTCCTCGCGGGCCTGCGCCTCGAACGCGGCGGCCAGGCCGCGCAGCCACGCGCCGGCCTCGACGGGCCCGGGCGCCAGGAGCAGTTGCCCGGTCTGCATCTGCGTGGCCAGGACGACGTGGTCGACCAGGACCTGGAGGCGCCCGAGGTTCCGCTCGATGGAGGCGATGGCCTCGGCCTGCTGCGGCGTCGTCGGCCCGAAGCGGCCCTTGCGCAGCAGGTCGAACTTCAGCAGGATGGGCGTCAGCGGCGTGTTCAGCTCGTGCGCCACCGTGTCGATGAGCTGCGTCTTGACCCGGTCCATGGCGGCGAGCTCCGCATAGTAGAGGTTGATGTGGACCGCCTCGTCGCCCCAGCGCTGCACGATCCACACGATGGCGGCCATCGTGCCTACCCACAGGGTGAGGAACCCCGCCGCCAGGGGGCCGGCGCCGGTGGGGTCCTGCTGCAGCAGCAGGGTGGCGAAGAACGCGAGGAACGCCATCGTCAGGGTCCACCCGACGACCGTGAAAAGGACCAGGTTCCCGAACGCCGAGCCCTTGACCTGCTGGTGGAAGCGCACGGTGCGCCACAGCACGAACGCCGCGACGAGGGCCATGCCGGGCCACCCGACGAAGAGGATGGCGGCGCGCAGCGAGTCGGCCGGGCTCACGCACCCACCTTCAGGCGTGGCGCTTAAGATGGTTTGCGGGGAAGGGTCAAGCGGGGGAGGGTGGCGCGCGGCGCCCACGGGTTTCAGTCGAGAGCGCGCTGCGGCGCGCTCTCGGACCCGCTCCGGTCGGCCGAGGCCGACCGGAGCGTCCGCTCGCTTCGCTCGCTGTCCAAGTCATCTTCGACGCTGCGCGTCTCAGATGACTTGGACCTCGTCAATCTGGTGGTGCCGCTTGGCAATGTGACGGATGGAGGAAATATTCCGCCCCCCTTTGCCAATCGCTTTGCCTTTGTCCTTGGCCTCGACCTCGACGATGGCGCGGATCTTGATCTTCATCTCCGGCTGCGCCGACTCGGGGGCGCCGGGCTCGACCGGGGGGGCCACGCCCAAGGTCTCCATGCGGATGGAGGCGACGTCGAACGGCTTGAACAGGTTGCGGATGAAGACCTGCTTGTCCTCGTCCCACTCGACGAACTTGACGTCCTTCTTCAGCAGGTCGCGCATCATCTGGAGGTTCTTG
>JBHELM010000067.1:0-3206 GCA_046352715.1 Thermoplasmatota archaeon
CGACCATCGACCAGAGTTCGTCCGAGACACGGTATTTCTCAGGCACTTCGAGAAGACGGTCGGCAGCGTCCATCCTGGGAAGACGAATGGCAAGAGGCCCTATACAGGGTTGTCGTTATTTCCCGAATAGGCTCTAAGGAAGCTGCGTAGGCGATTTCCGTGAAATCGGGGCCAGATTCCCGCACCTCGGGACCGGCGGAGCGCAGGCACGGTGAAGTGGGACGCTGCCACCAGAAACCTTAGCCTTGGCGGCGGGGCCTCCGATGCATGAATGGGCGCTGGGCCGCCATCGTGGCCATCCTGCTCTCCGGCTGCGCCTCGGTCGTCCAGGACACGCCGGGAGGGCCGGCCAACTCCGCAGAGGCGGGAGGGACGGAGACGCCTTCGCCGCCGGCGGGCCTGGACGGCGGCTGGCGCCTCGACTGCACCCTCGGCGCGGCGTCGGGCTGGAACCAGACCTGCCTCGCCTGCCTCAGCGACACGCCGCGCACCAAGGCCGAGATGTGGGTCGGCATCAACCCCACCGACCCCGCCAACGTCGTGGTGGCGGCCAAGGACATGGACCCCGCCTCCAGCGACGGCTGCGTGTGGAACGGCCTCTGGGTGACGCACGACGCGGGCGGAAACTGGACGCACGTGGTCATCGGCGGCCGGTTCGCGGACCGGACTCCCGCCAGCCCCTTCTACGGCTACTCCTGCAACACGGACCCGATGTTCCGCTTCGCCCCCGACGGCACGCTGCACTACGGTGTCGAGATGTACAACCTCAAGAGGCTCGGCGGCACGGCCGGCCACAACGGCCCCGTCGACCAGGCCCTCGCTCCCACCGGGCTGGCGGTTGGCAGCGACCTCACCACGCTGACCTTCAAG
Source organism: Thermoplasmatota archaeon (assembly GCA_046352715.1). Lineage (GTDB taxonomy): Archaea > Thermoplasmatota > E2 > JACPAO01 > JAHFTW01 > JAHFTW01. The sequence continues at coordinate 871 of JBHELM010000067.1, forward strand.
GTCCTCCTCGCCACCAGCCGCGACGGCGGCCTCACCTGGCCCGACGTCCTCGTCTGGCAGCCCGACCTCGGCACCATCACCGACTTCGGCCGCATGGCCATCGCCCCGGATGGCGCCGTCCACGAAATCCTCAACCACCTGGGGCCAGGGCTCGCGTGCCACCTGCTCAGCTCGCGCGACGGCGGCAGGACCGCGGACCCCGTGGTGGTCGTCACGCCGCCCGAGGCCCCCGGCGACATCCTCTGCCGCGGCCTGGCCATCAGCCCGTCCGGCACCCTCGTCGTCGCGTTCAAGGGACCCATCGTCGCCCCCGGCGTCGTGGTCCCGGGCGGGGCGAGGGGCGGGCAGGTGATGTTCGTCCGCAGCGCCGACGGCGGCCGGACCTTCACCGACAGCAACGTGGCCTGGAGGATGGAGCCCCTGCCCCCGATGCCGGGCAAGGCGCAGGCGGGCCCCTCCGAGTTCGAGATGGCCTACGACCTCACCTCCGGCCCTGGCCGCGGCACCCTGTGGGCCATCACCGCCGAGGCGCCCGACGGGGACGCCGACGTCTTCGTGCGCTCCAGCCACGACGACGGCAGGACCTGCAGCGACCCGGTGCAGGTAAACCAGCCGAGCAAGAACGCGCAGGTCATGCCGAACCTCGCCATCGTGGGCGACGGCAGCCTGCACGCCTTCTACTTCGACCGCGCCGGCGACCCCGACAACCGCCTCACCGGCATCACGCACGCCTGGAGCGTGGACGCGGGGGCGACCTGGAGACAGGAGAACGCCACCACCGCCCTGTGGGACCCCGACCTTGGCCGGCACCAGCTCGGCGACCCCTGGATCGGCGACTACCTCGGCATCGACGCCGTGGGGCAGGACGTCTGGGCCGCCTTCCCCGACGCCAGCCTGGGCGGCGAGCCGGTGGCCGCGGCGGCGCACGTGCGGCGGCGGTAGCGCGCAGCACGGCCTGCATCTGGCCTGGGCCATTCGCCCGCCCATCCGCAGAGGACGCCGAGCCCGCAGAGACCCCGTCCCGGCGCCCTCTGCGTTCTCGGCGGAGGGCAGGGGGAGCCGGGCAGAAGCGTCCGTTCGAGCCCTGTCCGAGACGCGCCAAATACCTCCCATGCGCGTCGTCGCCGCGTGGAATCCGCGACCTTCACCCCCCGCGACGTCGTCCTGGTGGTCGGGGCCCTCGTCCTGGCCCTCGCCCTCGCCGCCTGGCTGTGGACCGCCTCCTGAGCGCGCCCCGATGGCGGGCACCCCTTCCTTTTTGAATGGCACCCTCCTGGGCGACGCCGTGGCGACCAAGAAGGCCCAAACCGAGGCGGTGCAGGCCAAGAGGCCGGAGGCCAAGGCGGCCGCGCCCTCCCCGGCGTTCGAGCAGCCCGAGGTCAACATCGGCCTCATCGGGCACGTCGACCACGGCAAGACCACGCTCACCAAGGCGCTCTCCGGCAAGTGGACCGACGAGCACTCCGAGGAGATCAAGCGCGGCATCAGCATCAAGCTGGGCTACGCCGACACCACGTTCTACAAGGGCGAGGACAAGGAGGGCCACCCGCTCTACACCACGAAGGCGGACGACCCCCGCCTCGCCGGCCCCGCCACCAAGCTGCGCCGCGTCTCGTTCGTCGACGCCCCCGGCCACGAGACCCTGATGGCCACGATGCTCTCCGGCGCGGCGCTGATGGACGGCGCCCTCCTGCTGGTCGCCGCCAACGAGAAGTGCCCGCAGCCGCAGACCAAGGAGCACCTCATGGCGCTGCAGATCGCCGGCGCCAAGAACATCGTCATCGTCCAGAACAAGATCGACCTCGTGGACGAGAAGCGGGCGATGCAGAACTACGAGGAGATCAAGGCGTTCGTCAAGGGCACCGTCGCGGAGTCGGCGCCCGTCATCCCCATCTCGGCGCACCACGACGTCAACCTCAGCGCCCTCATCGAGGCCATCGAGGCCACCATCCCGACGCCGCAGCACGACCCCAAGGCGGACCCGGTCCTCCTGGTGGCGCGCAGCTTCGACATCAACAAGCCCGGCACCCGCCCCGACAAGCTCAAGGGCGGCGTCATGGGCGGCTCCCTGTCGCGCGGCACCCTGCGCGTCGGCGACGAGATCGAGGTCGTGCCCGGCCTGCGCATCGAGACCCCCGACGGCAAGGCGACCTACAAGCCGCTCAAGAGCAAGGTCGTCACCCTCTTCTGCGGCGCCCAGGCCGTCGAGAGGGCGGGCCCCGGCGGCCTCATTGCCGTCGGCACCGAGCTGGACCCCAGCGTCACCAAGGCGGACAACCTCGTCGGCCGCGCCCTCGGCATCCCGGGCAAGCTGCCCAAGGTCGCCGACCGCATGG
>JBHELM010000068.1:0-7478 GCA_046352715.1 Thermoplasmatota archaeon
TGGCAGAACTGCAGGTTCAGGCCCTCCGAGCCGGAGTCCGTGGCCACGAGGACCTGCGGGGCGCCCTTCGCCTCGCTGCGGAACTCCTCCAAGGCGTTGCGGCGGCGACCGGGCGTCAGCTGGCCGTGGAACTTGACGTTCTCGACGTTCTCCTGCTTGAGGCGGCGCGACAGGAGCTCCTGCGTCTCGCGGAACTGCGTGAAGACGATCATCTTCTCTTTCGTGTTCGACGCAATCTCGAGGATGAGGTTGACCTTGGCGTTGCGCTTGATGGCGTCGGCCTGGGCGCGTAGGTCCTCCATCGCCTTGATGACCTCGGGGTCGTGCTGCTTCTCGGCCATGTTGCCAAGGGTCTTGGCCAAGGCCGGTGCCGACGATGCGACTTCGCGCTCCAGCACCATGAGGGCCAGGTGGCTTTCGAAGAACTGCTTGTAGTTGCGGATGAAGTGCGACACCGACTGGTGCAGGTCGTACTCGCCCTTGGAGGCCTTGACGCGGTGGGTCTCGACCTTGCGGGTGGGGAACTTGAGCCCGGTCTCCGAGCGGCGGTTGCGGATCAGGACCTGTTGCAGGAGCGTCTGCAGGCGTTGGGCGTGCAGAAGGACGCGGCCTTGCGCGTCGCCGATGTACTCCTCCTCGAAGTTCTGCATCGTTCCGAGAAGGCCCGGTTTGATGAGGTTGATGAGGTTGTACAGCTCGATCAGGTTGTTCTGGATCGGCGTGGCCGTGAGCATGAGCGCGTGGCGCGCCGTGATGTCGTCCGCCAGGCTGTAGCGCTGCGTCTTCTTGTTCTTGAGGTAGTGCGCCTCGTCGATGATGACGAGGTCCCACTCACGGGCGATGATGTCGGGATAATGCTGCGCGGATTTCGCGGTGTCGATGGATGCCACGATCTTGTCGTGCTTGCCGAAGCCCTGGAACTCGGGGTCGTCGTGGCGGATGAAGCGCTCGCCGAACTTGTTCCAGAGTTCCTCCTGCCACTGGCTGGCCAGCGACGCCGGCGTCAGGATCATGACCGAACGGGCTTTGCCGCGCGAGATCAGTTCCTTCATCACGATGCCTGCCTCGATGGTCTTGCCGAGTCCGACCTCGTCGGCCAGGATGGCGCGGCCCTGCAACTGGTTCAGGACCTTGATGGCGGCCTTCACCTGGTGGGGCAGGATCTTGATCTTGCGCCGCAGCTGCGCGATGGTGGTGATGCCCTCGTGCCGCATCGCGCGCAGGCGGTGGGCGCGCAGGTTCAGCAGGTGCAGGTCGAGCGGCGCGAACGGGCCCTTCGTGAGGTGCTGCTCCACCTCGAAGGGGTCGAGGATGGGGTGGCCGCGCAGCGGGTCGAGCTTCTTGCGCTTGAACAGGGTGCGCTCCTCGCGGGGCTGGGCAGCGCCGTCGCCGGTCTCGGCAAGCTCGGCGGGCTCCTCGAGGGCCGGCTCGGTCTCCGGCAGGTCGGGGGGCGATGGGGAGGCTTTCCTGGAGGCGGCCATTTTCGTGTGCAGGACTTCAGGACCGCGGCGTGGGGATAAGCGTGGTGGTCGTGGCCCTGGCCCGTTCGCTCCAGATGCCCCATTGCCTACAGGTCAAGGGGCTGGCCCCACACCGGGAGGGCCGCCTTGTGGCCGCTGCGGGCCCGGTAGCGCTCCGCCGTCGTCGCGGCCGCCAGGGTGTGCACCGGCACCAGGAGGCGGGGGCGGACCTGGTCGATGGCCCAGCCGAGGTCGGCGTCCCCCAGGTGGCCGGAGACGTGGGTCTGCACCCGGTCGAGGTTGTAGAGGCTGAGCCAGCGGCCCAGCTTGCGCTCGTCCTGCAGCATGTCGTCGTTGAACGGCTGCGTCTGGCTGTGGATGTAGAGCCCGCCGGGCCCGGAGGGTCCGGGGGGCTGCGGGAAGATGTCCAGCAGCTCCGTGATGCTCCAGAAGTTGATGGAGAAGAGGTAGGCGGAGGGCTCGCGGGCGATGTCGGGAGCCGACACGCGGGTGGGGGCGTGCAGGAACGGGGCCTGCCAGGTCTCGTACTCGCTCGCCACGAGCGCCTTGTGCCCGTCCAGGTCGAGCTGCACCTCCTCGACCCGCAGGTCCGCCGCCGCCAGCCGCACCTTGCGGTCGGCCTCGCGCAGGATGAGCCCCTTCCCGGCGGCCTCGAAATGGATGGCGAGGCTCATGTCCACCCGTGGGTCGGGCAGCTCGGTCCTCCCGGCGGCGCGCAGGGACTCCAGCAGGTGCGCCTGGCGGGGGCTGATGACGAAGCGGCGGCCGACCCGGCGCGCCACCTGCCAGATGGAGTAGAAGCGGTCGAGGTCGCGCGGCGGGTAGCTGATGCCCACGAAGCCGGTGCGGCCCACCCGCCCCTCCTCGCGGCGGATGGCGTCCTCGATGGCGCCCTCCACCGTGACCTCCTGGTCCGTGGACTTGCTGTGGGTGTGGTCGTTGGCGGGGCCGTGGACGTTGGTGCCCTCGGTGACCAGCACCTGGATGTCGCCGGCGCGCTCCAGGAACTTCTCCGTCAGGTGGCGGCTGCGGCCGTGCAGGCGGAAGTCGCCGGTGTAGGCCACCGTCGCGTCCGGCCCCGACAGGATGGTGGCGCGGGCGCCGGGGATGGAGTGGTCGACGGCGAAGTGCTCCACCTGCCAGCGCTCGGTGCCGCCGGTGCGGCCGTTGTCGAAGCGCCGGGCGGGGCCGTCGGTGAACCGCGGGTCCGCCGTGAGCCCGCCGTCCTTCTTGCGGCCCACCCCCTTGGCCTTGGTGCGCACGAACTCCCCCTCCGGCCGCGCCACCCCCGTCTGCTGGATGCTGCCAAGGATGGCCTGCGACTCGGGGCTCGCAAACACGGGGATCTCAGGCCGCACCAGGCCCAGCAGCCCGGCGTGGTCCATGTGGGCGTGGCTCACCACGACGCCGTCCACCGCCGTCGGGGCGAGGTCGCCGCCGAGGTCCTGGCGGTAGAGGCCGACGAGGTTGGGGACGAGGCCGAGCGCCTGGAGGTCCTGCACGTAGCGGAAGGTGCGCGGCCGCAGGTACTCGTCGAAGAAGTCGTTCCAGCCCGGGCGGGCGCCCGACTCCACCAGCCGGTCGCTGCCGAAGCGCTTGCCGACGTCGAGCAGGATGCGCGACTTGCCGTCGTCGAGGAGGAAGGCGTTGCCGCCGATCTCCTCCACCCCGCCGAAGCCGGTCAGCGTCACCCCCATCGCTTCTCCCAGGGGCTCGCTTGGATTTCAATGCTGGTGCCGCCGGGCTGCTCTGTTTCGTGGCCGCCGCGGTTCGTGGCCGGAGTGAGGCTCACCAGACCTTGACCGTCTGCCCGCCCCTGATGCCGGCGCGGCGCACCGGCACAAGGCCCGGCCAACCCCTCTTGCGTTTGGCTCGCTGCGCTCACCAAACTTTGACAGTTTGACCGCCCCTGCGCTGCCCCTTCGGGGCCGCGCGAAGGCGTGCAGCCCGTTCACACGTCTGGTTCGCTTCGCTTACCAGACCTTCACGGTCTGCCCGCCCATGTTCTCGATGAGCGCGTCGGCGAACTCGCTGCACTTGAGCAGCTTGGCGCCGGTCATGAGGCGCTCGAAGTCGTAGGTGACGCGCTTCTCGCCGATGGTCTTCTCGAGGCTCTTCTCGATGAGGTCGGCCGCCTCGTTCCAGCCCATGTACCGGAGCATCATCACGCCGCTCAGGATGACCGAGCCGGGGTTGACCTTGTCCTGGTTGGCGTACTTGGGCGCGGTGCCGTGCGTCGCCTCGAAGACGGCGTGGCCGGTCTGGTAGTTGATGTTCCCGCCGGGGGCGATGCCGATGCCGCCCACTTGGGCCGCCAGCGCGTCTGAGAGGTAGTCGCCGTTGAGGTTGAGGGTGGCGATGACGTCGTACTCCGCCGGGCGGGTGAGGACCTGCTGCAGCATGGCGTCGGCGATGACGTCCTTGACGACGATGCCGTTGGGCAGCCGGACCCAGGGGCCCTGGTCGATGGCGGTGGCGCCGAACTCCTTGGCCGCGACCTCGTAGGCCCAGTCGCGGAAGCCGCCCTCGGTGTACTTCATGATGTTGCCCTTGTGGACGATGGTCACCGATTTGCGCTTGTTGTCGATGGCGTACTGGATGGCGGAGCGGACGAGGCGCTTGCTGCCCTCCTCGCTCACGGGCTTGATGCCGAAGGCGCTGCTGTCGGGGAAGCGGATCTTCTTGACGCCCATCTCCTCGCGCAGGAACTTGAGGAGCTTCTTGGCGTCCTCGGAGCCGGCCTTGAACTCGATGCCGGCGTAGATGTCCTCCGTGTTCTCGCGGAAGATGACCATGTCGACCTTCTCGGGCTCCTTCACGGGGCTGGGGACGCCGCCGAAGTAGCGCACGGGGCGCAGGCAGACGTAGAGGTCGAGCTGCTGGCGCAGGGCGACGTTCAGGCTGCGGATGCCGCCGCCGACGGGGGTCTCGAGCGGGCCCTTGATGGCGACGAGGTGCTTCTTGATGGCGTCGAGGCTGGCCTCGGGGAGCCAGTCGCCGAGGCGGTTGTAGGACTTCTGCCCGGCCAGGATCTCCATCCAGGAAATCCTGCGCTGTCCCTTGTACGCCTTCTCCAGGGCGGCGTCGAGGACGCGGTGGCTGGCGCGCCAGATGTCCGGGCCGGTCCCGTCGCCCTCGATGAAGGGGATGATGGGGTTGGGGGGGACCACCAGGCGGCCGCTCCTCATCGTGATGGGCTGGCCGTCCTTGGGGACGACGGGGGTCCAGGCAGGCATCAGGTTCCGGCCTCAAAGCCCCCGGTATATCAGGGTTGGGGAAAGGTGCCTTGGTGGGTTTTTGGGACGCGACGCCTAGCCTCATATGGCGCCCCCTCCGCATTCCCGGCACATGGTGTCCATCCTTCGGCTTGGCGCGCTCCTGCTCGGCATCGGTTCCCTCCTGTGGGGCGCCGACTCGCTGGCCTACGGCGACGCCATGGAGGCGGTGTGGTGCAGCCTGGTCGGCGTCGGCTGGCTGGTGTTCGCGGCCGGGCTGTGGCTTGCCGGCCCCCGCCGCGCCGCCGTGTCGGGCGCCGGCCTGCTGGTCGCGGCGGCGGGGGCAACCCACTGGATGCTCGACGCCCTCGCCGCCGGCTCGCCGCTGTCGTCCTGGGTCTTCTACGGCGTGGGGATGGAGCTGGCCACGGTGGCGGCGCTGCTGCTGTGGAGCCTGCCGCGGTGGCGCGCCCAGGTGGCGTGGGCCTTCCCGCCCGCGTTCGCCGCCGTGCTCGCGGCGGGGACGAAGCTGGCCCTCGGCGGGCTGCGCGGCGACCTGCTGAACGCGGGCGCCATCGTCCTGACGCTGGCTGGCGCGGCGCTCGTCACGCTCCGGCCGGGCACCGCCTACGAGCGGGCCCTCGCGCCTGGCCCTGCCTCTGCGTGAGGTTTCAGCGACTCGACCAGACCACGGATTCCACAGAGACTTGTGAGCGTTCTTGACCGAGTGGGAATGCCGCACAGGAAAAACATCTGCGAAATTGCTGTGGGACCAGAAAAGTTCCCAACCTATCTGTGGACTCCGTGTTCGCCTGCTTCACGCAGGGATTCCGGCTAGGCCGTGGGGTCCGACCACTCCGGCGGGCAGCGGGTGCAGGGCGACCAGAAGGGGCTCAGCGTGTTGATGGGGTTGCCCGGCCCGGGCGGGCCGCCCTTCTTGGGGATGACGTTGGTCCCCGGCGCCTTGGTGCGGTAGCGCAGGTCCGCGACGGGGCGGCCGCCGAGCAGGTGCTCGCTCCAGATGCGCTCTGCGTCCGCGACGCTGACGTGGCTGTACCAGACGCCCTCGGGGTAGACGACGACCATCGGGCCGTGGCCGCACTGGCCGAGGCAGCCGGACTTGTTGACGCGCAGCGACTCCTTCAGCCCCGCCGCGCGCAGCCGCTCCTTCAGCGCCTTCTGCACCGCCTCGGCGCCGTCGAGGGCGCAGGAGTCGGCGTTGGTGCAGACGAAGGCGTGCCGTTCGAAGCGCCGCCCGTCGCCCGTGGGCGGCTCGACGCTGGCGCTCATGCCGAGCTCCCGGGGTCGTGGTGGCCGTGGTCGTCGCGGTGGTGCCGCATCGCCTGGAAGGTCCAGAAGCCGGCCAGCAGCATGCAGAGGCCGACGCCGGCCGCGGCGGAGAGGAGCGCCAGCCCGGTGGCGGCGAGGTAGGAGAGGAAGCCGACGCCGAGGGCCACGTTGACTGTGCGCACCTCGTGGTCGGGGAGCGTGGGGGCCAGGTGGGCGCGGCCGCGGACGATGGAGCGCCAGAAGCCGGCCCAGACGAGGTTGATGAGGACGAAGGTGCCCGCGTAGAAGGTGGCCGCCACGTTGGCGTCGCCGTCGGCCAGGTGCTCCGCCAGGACGGCGGTGGGGAAGGGCAGGAACGTCACGAGCATCAGCAGGAAGCCGTTGGCGAACAGCAGCCGCCCGTCGGCGCGCACCACGTGGGAGAGGTTGGCGTGGTGGTTCGTCCACATGATTAGGATGGTGACGAACGAGAGGCTGAAGGAGAGGAACGAGGGCCACTCGTGCAGCAGGCCCCGCAGCAGGTCGCCGTCGGGGACGCGCAGCTCCAGCACCAGCAGCGTGATGGCGATGGCGAACACCCCGTCGCTGAACGCCTCCAGGCGGGCGGTCTCCTTCCCTTCCACGTCCGTCCCACACCACGCCGCGCCTTAAGACGGGAGGGGCCGTGGAACCGGCGTGGCCCCCGACCCCTGGGACGCCGTCGTCTACGCCGGCTCCATCGGCTTCATCCTCTGCCTGCTGCCCCAGCTCTTCAAGACGCTGCGGACCGGCAAGGCGGAGGACCTGTCGTGGGGCTTCCTTGTCCTTGTCCTGTTCTCCTCCGCCCTGACGCTGCCCTACATGCTGCACAGGGACGAGGTGGTGTTCGCCGTCTCGCAGGCGGTGAACCTCGGCGTCTGGGGCACCGTGGCGCTGGTCAAGCTGGTCAGCGAGCGCGGCCGGCGGCACCAGGGCCAAGCTTGATGGCCTGCGCGGAATCCCCGGGGCCATGGAAGGCAAGAAGCCAGCCGCAAAATCGGCTGGCGCTTTGCGCAGGGGCCTGCGGCCCCTGAGGTTGGCGTTGGGCCGGCATGGACGCCAAGCTTGATGGCCTGCGTGGAATCCCCGGGGCCATGGAAGGGAAGAAGCTGCCCGCCACCACGTTCCTCGACCACGAGGGGAAGAAGGTCAAGTCCTCGGAGCTGGCCACGCCCGCCGTGCTCTACTTCTACCCCAAGGACGACACCCCCGGCTGCACCAAGGAGGCGTGCGGCATCCGCGACCACTGGGCCGCGTTCCGCAAGGCCGGGCTCAGCGTCTACGGCGTCTCCAAGGACGACGCCAAGAGCCACCAGAAGTTCATCGCCAAGTACGACCTGCCGTTCCCCCTCCTGACGGCGGACGAGGCCACCCTGGAGAAGCTGGGCGCCTGGCAGGAGAAGTCGATGTACGGCAGGACCTACATGGGCATCCAGCGCATGACCTACCTCCTCGGCGCCGACGGCAAGGTGCT
>JBHELM010000069.1:0-14415 GCA_046352715.1 Thermoplasmatota archaeon
CCATGATCCCGGAGGTCTGAGATGGCGAAGGCGCCGGCCGTTTCCCCCGCCCCGCAGCCCGACCCGCCCGCGCCCGCCGCGGAGCCGGGGCCGAAGGCGCCCCCCGAGCTGAAGGGCGACCGCAGCCGCAAGGTGCTGCTCGACGCGCTCATCCTCGTCGTCCTGGCGCTGCTGGTGGCGGTCATCGTTTCCGCCGCCGGGCTCCTGCCGTTCGGCATCGCGGGGCAGACCTTCGCCCTCGCCGCCGCCACCGCGCTGCTGGCGGGCGCCGGCTACCTGTTCAACACCGTGCGCTGGACCGACATCCGCGCCGAGGATGGCCAGCGCCTCGTCAACCGGGGGCGGGCGGACATCCAGCTCACCATCGTCAGCATCGGCGCGCTGATCACCGTCGTCCTGATGGCGGTGGTGGAGCTCTTCGCCCTCCTCTACTTCGTCGGCGTCTTCCGGGACATCGGCGAGGCGGGCTTCGGCTTCGCCTCCAACTTCGTCCTCTTCCAGACCATCATGCTGCTGGTCTACCTGGCGGCGCTGGTGTCGCGCGAGAACAACCCGTCGCGCTTCGAGCCCAAGCCCGGCGCCCGGCTGGCGGCCCACGTCCTCACCCCGCTGGCGGGCGCCATCCTGCTGGTGGGCGTCCTCATGGCCGCTGGCATCATCGCCTTCGCCGGCATCGAGCCCCGCCAGGCGGTCTACATCGTCACGCTCGGGGTCCTGCTGGAGTTCGTCGCGATGCGCATCCGCCTGCGGCTGCCCTCGCTGTGGTCCCTCTTCTCCGGCGCCCTGGCGCAGGCCAAGCGCCCCAACGACGAGATGAAGGACGTCCTCCGGAAGCGCGCCCAGCGCACCTACGTCGCCGCCGCCATCTTCGTCGCGCTGAGCATGGCGTTCGCGGGCGCGGTCGTCACCGGCACCGTCGGCCTCGCCGACACCCGCATCGTCACCAGCCTCGTCGTCTTCTACGTCGGCACCGCCGTGGTGCTGCTGGGCATGGTCGGCGTCCGCCTGCTGCAGGCGCGCGCCCTCGCGGGCCCCAAGCGCACCGGCGAGGACGAGCTTTCCCGGCTGGTGGGCCAGAAGCGCCGCAGCGCCGAGGACGTCCTCAAGGTCTCCGTCTACGTGGTGACCGGCTTCCTCGCCTTCATCGCGGCGGCGCTCTGCGTCTTCACCGGGCTCGACTACCTGCCGTGGCACCCCAAGTACGCCACCGACCTGTTCATCCTCGCCGTGATGTTCGGCGCCGGCCCCTTCGGCTACTTCCACAACCGCGAGGCCAAGCGCATCGCCGCGGTGGACGAGAAGTTCCCCGACTTCCTGCGCGACATCGCCGAGTCCGCCCGCGCCGGCATGACGCTGCCGCGCGCCCTGGTGACCGCGGCGCAGGGCAGCTACGGCGCGCTCACGCCCGAGATCAAGCGCATGGCGGCGCAGGTGGAGTGGGGCATCGACTTCGGCGACGCCCTCGCCCGCTTCGCCGTGCGCTGCAAGACGCCGCTCATCGACCGCACCGTGAGCCTGGTGGTGGAGGCGCAGCGCGCGGGCGGCAACGTCACCGACATCCTGACGGCCGCGAGCGAGGACGCCCGCGAGATCAAGCAGATCGTCGGCGAGCGCAACACCCAGATGAGCATGTACAACGTGGTCATCTACATCTCGTTCTTCGTCTTCATCGTCGTCGTCCTGGTGCTGTCGGCGCAGTTCATCCCCGCGTTCAAGAAGGCGGTGGGCGCCGCGTCGGGGCAGCAGGTGGGCGGCCTGCAGTTCCGCGACTTCGACCCCGAGGACTTCAACACCATCTTCTTCCAGGCCGCGGTGGTGCAGGCCATCGGCGGCGGCCTGGTGGGCGGCGTCCTCACCAAGGGCAACCCCATCTCCGGCTTCATCCACATCGCGGTCATGCTGGGGATGGCGTGGCTGAGCTTCCGCCTCATGGTGGGGTTGCTGTGACGCGGCGAAACGGGATTCGCCTCCACTTCGTTCCGGCGAACCCGTTTCGCCGTGTGCCGAGACTTGCGGGGGCCCTCCGGGCCCCCGCGCCCCCTCGGAGGAAGGGGTGGCCGCTCGCATCGGCGGGCCTCAGCGGCCCGCCGGCTCCTTCCCTTGGCCTCGCGTCTCGCTTTGCTCGACGCTCGGGCCGCGGGGCCTTCGGCGCGGCCACCCAGGCCGGCTTGGCTGGAGCCCAGCAAGGCGTCGTTGCCGGGGCGAGGGGATTTGGCCTGGGCGGTCGCGCGAGCGAAGCGAGCCCCGAGCGGGCGGCGAACGGAGTGAGCCGCGAGCGCCGGGAAGAGCCCGGCCGCGCGGTGAGCGCGGCCGACGGCGGTGCGACCGCCCCGTCCTCCGAGGGGTTTGGGGCCCGGAGGGCCCCAACAACTTGGTTCCGGCGAAACGGGTCCGCCGGAGCGAAGCGCAGGCGGACCCGTTTCGCCGGGGACGAGGGTGGCGCGTTCCTCGTGGTCGAGGCCATCCTGGTGGCGGTCCTCGTCCTCACCGCCGTGCTGTTCTTCACCAGCGTGCAGCGCCCCACGGGCGGCGGCGAATCGCGCGGCCTCGACCTCGGCCCCGTCGCCACCGACACCCTGGGCATCCTGCAGCGCCGCACCTTCACGGCGGAGGCCACCGGCGACCCCGAGGGGTGGGTCACCAAGGTCCTGGGCGGCGACGCCGCGACCTCCACCCAGGTCGACGACTTCGTCACCCAGGTGCTCCCCACCGGCGCCAAGCACGTCCTGCGCCTCAGCAACGGCATCGGCACGGTCAACCTGCTGCCCACCGCCAGCCCCGGCAGCCCGCAGGGCGCCCGCGCCGCCGAGGTGCCGCTCTTCCCGCACTGGCGCGCCTTCGCCAGCAAGGAGGCCACCGACCTGGCGGCGCCCGGCCAGCCCCTCACCGCCGCCAACGCACTCCTGTCGCGCTTCACCGACCCCGCCGACAGCATCGTGTGCATCAAGGCGCCCTACAACGCCACCGCGACCTCCCTGTGGCGCACCCCGGTGCTGCGCGCCGGCACCCTCTCCTCCGGCAGCACGGCCGTCACGGGCATCTCCAGCACCGCCGCCCTCGCCCTCGGGATGCGCGTCACTGGCACCGGCGTCCCGGCGGGCGCCACGGTCGCCGACGTCCCCAGCCTCACCTCCATCACGCTGTCGGCCGCCGCGACCAGCTCCGGCTCCTCCACGCTCAGCTTCTACCCCAACCGCGTCCCCGTCGGCGCCGCCTACGGGACGTGGGCGGGCTACACCAACGCGGGCTGCACGACGGGCGCGGTCTACGCCGCCGTGGTGCTGCCCGGCGCCAAGACCCTCACCGGCCTGACCTGGACAACCACGTCGAAGAGCCTCAACGCCGCCTCGGGGGTCTTCTCCGCCAGCGACGTGGGCAAGCTCGTCGTGGGCCCCGGCATCCCGGGCGGGACCTACATCGCCGCCTACAACTCCACGACGCAGGTGACGCTCTCCGCCAAGCCCACCGCCGCCGGGGCCAACGCCTCCTGCGCCCTCGCCGCGAACCCCTCCTACCCCATCTACGGCCTCCAACTGGTGGTGTGGTTTGGCGCGTAGCCTCCGCCCCGATGAGGGGGGGCAAATGATGCTCCTGACCGCCATCGTCCTGCTGGTCGGCTTCGTCGCCCTGGCCGGCATGGTCTCCCGCGTCAGCCTCCTCGCCCACCAGGCCGGGCGGGAGCAGGACCGGCCGCTGCTGCGCGAGGTCGAGCCGCTGCAGAAGGGGCTCAACGCCGCCCTCGACCCCGCCTCCACCGGCAAGGGGCTCGGCTCGATGGGGCTCACCGCGCCGTCGGTCGCCTACGAGTCGGGGGTGAAGGGGGTCCTGGAGCACCTGCGGCGCCTCCAGGCGGAGCGCGGCTTCATCTCGCGCTGGACGGTCGACTGCGACCTCACCGCGGGCGTCAAGGACACCGCCAAGGGCTTCGCCCGGCTGCTGGTCAGCGACGGCGAGCTCCAGGTCACCATCAAGTCCACCCCCTACTTCGCGCGGACCTCCTGCGCGGTCCTGTCGGGCTAAACCTGGACAAAGTGGGTCCACCGAACATGTACGGCTGCTCCCGTGTCCTCCAGGGAGAGGCCGACAAACCTTTAAAGCAAATGCTGGCGGTCAATCACCCATGCCCCGCCGACTCCGCCACGACCAGGAGGCCGCCTCGGGGGTCATCACGTTCCTGGTGGCCGGCATCATCTTCGTGGGCAGCATCGGCACCGTCCTGGTCATCAGCCACCGCAGCAACTCCGGCGCGGCCGCCTCCGAGGCGCCCGCCGCCGGCCTCAACGTCCAGGCCAAGAGCCTGGCGCAGTTCCTGCTCGACAGCCCCGGCTTCGGCGCCGACGGCACCGACTGGGTCGCGGGGGGCATCGACGCCGCCTCCGCGACCACCCACGCCGAGGGGCTGCGGCGCCTGGGCCTCAGGGACGCCACCGCCAGCGACCCCTCGATGCTCAACTTCTCGAAGTTCCAGAACCTGCGGCGCGCCCCCTACTACGCCAACGCCACCGACGGCTACGTCAACTACGAGGAGGCCCGCACCGACCTGGGCCTGGAGAACGCCGACCTGGACTTCCACGTCCGCGCCTACCCGACCCTGCCCAAGGTGGCGGACCTGCTGCGCAGCGGCCACCGCGACCCCAACCTGCGCGTCACCTACATCGGCGACATCGACGTGAGCAAGGTCACCAGCTCCGGCCCGCCGGTCTCCCCCACTGCCGGCCTCACGGCCACCGCCCCCACCTGCGCCGTGTCGCCCATCACCCCCGCCACGGCCCCGCAGGCCTACCGCCTCTCCACCACCGTCCACAACGGCGGCTCCACCGCCACCCAGTTCACCGCCCTCTTCACCTACAAGCTGGGCTCGGCGGCCTCCGAGTCGCAGAACGCCAACTCCTACCTCGTCGGCCCCGGCGGCGACGTCACGCTCTCCGTCGACGTCCCCGCCACCACCGGCCGCTCCTGCACGGTGGGCTCCACGGTCAGCGTGGCCGTGAGCGACCCCGACACCAGCGTGGTCACCAACTCCACCCACGTCGCCACGGCGGCGGGCGGCGCCACCGCGGCCCCCCGCGACCTGTGGGTGGACTCCGGCCGCCCCTACCGCCTCAACACGCACGGCACCTCGTGCCAGACCAAGGAGCGCTCCCAGGTCGCCTACTTCGGGACCGACCTCGCCAAGAACGAGTGGATGGCGCTCAAGGTCACCACCTCCGTCGGCGGCGTCGTCACCATCCCCGCCGGCTCCCAGTCGTTCAAGGTGCCCTCCAGCAAGGGCCCCTGGACCGCCGACCTCGGCTGCCTGCTGCCCGGCAGCTACGTGGCCACCCTCTACTACTGCGGCGCCAGCTCGTGCAGCGGCAGCGCCAGCACGGAGCAGGTCACCGAGCAGCTCCTCGTGGTCGACGCCGACGTGGCCGCCTACGCCCCGCAGGGCACCACCTCGAGCAGCACGAGCTACAAGCCGACCACGGCGGCCAAGTCCGAGGTCACGTTCCTGAACACCCTCATCAACCGCTTCTGCCCGACCTACTTCGACCGCGGCACGGACGTCGCCTCCTCCAGCCCCATCAACGGCACCGACTGGAGCGTCCCCGCCAACGGGGTCGGCGCCGACGACGTGTGGAGCGGCCGCTGCGCCGGCTTCAAGGACCCCGCGCAGCCCGGCGACGTCTTCCCGGACAGCAAGCAGGTCATGAACGTGGACCTGCCCAGCCGCCTGCTCAACGACGACGGGACGCCGCGCTACGACCTCGTCAGCATCCTGGTGGCGGGCTCCAACATCGACCAGACCGCGATGACGAGCCAGAGCGCCAAGGGCGCCGTGGCCGACTGGGTGCTGGGCGGCGGCACGCTGCTGGTCTTCGGCTCGGTGGACCAGAACGTCAACTGGCTCGAGCCCATCTTCCACTCCGCCATCCGCTCCTCCTCCGGCGCCATCGGCACCCCCGACCCCGGCCACCCGCTGCTGCACGTCCCGGACGAGCTGGACTACCCGCACTACGACAACGACGACCGCGTCTGGAACTTCAACGGCCAGACCGCGCAGAACGCTGCGGTGCTGTTCGACAACGTCGTGGTGGAGGGCTCCGACCCGGTCACGACGCTCAGCAACCCGGGCGCGTTCGGCAACGGCCGCGTCATCCTCACGACCTGGATGCCCAACGACGTCTACCTCGGCAGCCACGACGCCGCGACGCGCGACCTGGAGGGGATGAAGCTGGTCAACAACATGCTCATGGAGGGCTACCAGGGGCTGTTCCTGGACTACGGCCCGCCCCTGCCCAGCGGCACGAACGTCGTCCCGGCGGTGCGGTTCGCACAGATCACGGTCCCCGACTTCGTCGACCCGGTGCAGATGTCGGTCGTCATCTTCGTCTTCAAATAGGCGAAGGAACGGAGATTTAAGGGTGCCCGCAAGGTCTAAATTTGACTAGGGACAAAATGCGGGCCGTGCCCCTTGGACGCGACGACTCCGCATCCGCCCAAGTCCTCACCTTCCTGGTGGCCGGCGCCCTCTTCACGGGCTCGGTCGGCACCGTCCTTCTGGTGAGCCACGGCTCCGCCCAGCAGGACCGCGGCGCCACCGAGGCCAACCAGGAGCAGCAGGCGGACCGCCTCGCGGACCTCCTGGTGAACAGCCCCGGCATCGGCTGGGCCTCCGGCTCCGACGCCATCAGCCGCCTCGGGCTGCGCGCCACCAACGGCTCCGGCCTGCAGGCGTCCAGCCTCGACTTCCTGCGCGGCGCCCTCTTCACCCACACCGCCAACAGCAAGGTCGACTACCCCGACGCCCGCGCGTCGCTCGGCCTCACCGGGACGCAGGACTTCCACCTCCGCGTCGCCCCCGTCGGCATGGAGCTGGTCTACAAGGCCGCGGACAGCAACATCCGCACCGGCTACATCGGCGACTGGTCCAGCCTCGCCCCCGTCGTCGTCCCGCTCAACCCCACCCCGGAGCAGCAGGCCCTCATCGAGAGCCAGGCCAACGCCACCATGTTCAGCCTGACCGCCAACGAGCGCACGGCGCTGCGGGACCTCGGCCTCAACTTCCTCGACCGCGTCTTCTTCTCCAGCCCGGTCCCGCTCGGCTTCAACGCCAACGCCGGCATGATCGAGGGCGACATCTACCCCGACGTCAAGGACTACCTCGACTCCTACCTGGCCGGCCGCCTCTACAAGTACGACCTGCTCATCGTCGGCTCCGGCGTCGACCAGTCCACCCTCACCTCGTCGTCGGTGAAGTACGCCATCCGCAACTGGGTCGCCACGGGCGGCACCCTCGTCGTCCTCGGCTCCGACGCCACCAACTACCAGTGGCTCCAGCCGCTGTTCAGCGCCGGCATCAAGACCGCCAACGGCGTGGCCGCCGCCCCCGACCCGTCGCACCCGCTGCTGCTGGAGCCGCACCGGCTCGACTGGACCCACTACGCCGACCACGGCATGGGGTGGGACATCAAGTCCCAGTCGGCGGAGGGCTTCAGCAACGTCATCGTGAAGGACGGCGCGTCGGTGCTCGTAGTCTCCAACGACGGCGCGCTGGGCACCGGCCGCGTCATCCTCACCACCTACCTGCCGCGCGAGGTCGCCACCACCCTCGGCCAGCAGGAGGCGGAGAACTTCCTGGAGAACATGGTGCTCTTCATGGACCACAGCAAGCTCTACCTGGAGTACGGCCCCGACCAGCCCACCGGCGTGCCGGTCTCCGTCGCGGTCCGGCAGAGCTACCTCTACGACCCCACGCTCGGCCAGGTGCCGGTGCGCATCGAGGTCCACTACTGGGGCCGCGCGTCGTAGCCTAGGCGTGCAGGACCAGCCACACCTGCCGGCCCAGGTAGGCCGCGAAGCCGACCAGGAACAGCAGCAGCACCACGCGCAC
Organism: Thermoplasmatota archaeon; assembly: GCA_046352715.1. GTDB lineage: Archaea > Thermoplasmatota > E2 > JACPAO01 > JAHFTW01 > JAHFTW01. Next base: position 7,874 of record JBHELM010000069.1, read on the forward strand.
CAGCCACGCCGGCTCCTGCGCCCTCCCGTCCGCCACGCGGCGCGAAGGGTCCGCGCCCCTTTAAACCGGGGATGGTTGGGCGGCGGCGTGGACGCCCAGGCCGCCTACGACTCCCTCCGCGCCGTCGCGCAGGAGGCGGTGAGCGAGGAGGAGCTGAAGGCGCTCTGCCAGGAAGCCGCCGCCGGCAAGCGCCCCAAGGCCTACATTGGCTTCGAGCCGAGTGGGACGGCGCACATCGGCTGGATGGTCTGCACCGACGCCATCCGCCGCCTCGCCGACGCCGGCTTCGACGTCACCATCCTGCTCGCCGACTGGCACGCCCAGATCAACGACAAGCTGGGCGGCGACCTCGCGGCCATCCAGCGCTGCGGCAAGTACATGGAGGAGGCGTTCGAGGCGCTCGGCGTCCTCCCAAGCAGCGTCACCTACCGCTACGCCAACGAGTTCGCCAAGGACCCCGCCTACTGGGCCATGGTGCTGAAGGTGATGCACGAGACGACGCTGGCCCGGATGCGCCGCGCCATGACCATCATGGGCCGCAAGGAGGAAGAGGGCGACGCGGACATGTCGAAGTTCCTCTACCCAGCGATGCAGGTCGCCGACATCTTCCACATGGGCATCCGCCTCGCCATGGGCGGCATGGACCAGCGCCACGCCCACATGCTCGCCCGCGACGTCGCCCCCAAGCTCGGCCAGCGCTCGCCCGTGGCGCTGCACACGCCCCTCGTCCCCGGCCTCAAGCCTGGCACCGGCCGCATGGACCCGGTTGAAGCGAAGATGAGCAAGAGCGACCCCGACTCGGGCATCTTCATCCACGACTCCCGCGAGGACATCCTGCGCAAGCTCAAGGGCGCCCACTGCCCCGCCAAGGAGGTGGAGGGCAACCCGGTCCTCAACCTGCTGCGCCTCGTCGTCTTCCCCCGCATCACCGCGGCGGGCGGCGCGCTGCGCGTCAACCGCCCCGAGAAGTTCGGCGGCAACAAGGCGTACGCCTCCTACCCCGAGGTGGCCGCCGACTTCGCCTCCGGCGCGCTGCACCCGATGGACCTCAAGACCGCGGTGGCGGATGCGCTGGACCAGGAGCTTGCCCCGGTGCGAGCCTACTTCACCAAGCACCCGGAGAACTGGACGTTCATCCAGGGGCTGCGGAAGACGCGCTGACCCTACGCCAGGATAGGAGGCTTTATTGCATGGTTGCGCAATTGCGCAATCACGCAATGGAATCGATTCCTGAAGCTGGCCGGGCTGCGCTTTTCATCCTATTGGCCGCACCTTCCCCCTTGTCGGCGCAAGAGGTGATGGAGAGGTTGCCTGCCGGTGCCTCGAAAGTCCTTTCCACCGCCCACCGCCAGCTTACCTCCCTGGAGGAGGCGGGGTGGATTGAGCGCCTGGGACCTGCCCGCGCGCCACGATTCCAGCCGCGCGAAACGTTCCAACTCCAATGGATTGTCCAAACGGAGGCTCCGGCTCCAAAGGTGCCAACGTTTCCAGCCCCAAGTGCGGCCCCTCGCTTCCTTCTCGTGGAATGCAGGGGCAAGGGTCCCGTCGACACGGAGTTTCCCCTGACCGCCCGCATCCCGGACCTGGATGGCCGGCAATCGGCGCTGGCATTCCTTCGTTCAGCAGTGAAGCAACACCTGCTGCCAAGTCCATCTGCCCGCGGCCAGCGCAGTTGCACAGTGGTCGCGTTCGGCAGTTGTGTCCGAGGGGACGCACGGAAGGACTCCGACCTCGACTTGCTGGTGATCTTGCCGGATCGTGGGGCCCCGCCCCCGCCGTTTCCCAAGGGCAAGCTATTGGAGTGGGAGGCGGACGCCCGCTCGGACAAGGAGCGGTTCGCCGAGTTGGCCTCCAAAGTCTCTTTGGGTGCCCCACGGCCCATCCAGGTGAGCACGGTCCATCGCGAAGCACTGAAGCATGACCTGCCCGCGGGGCTGCGGCGCTCCATCGCGAGCGAAGGGGCGACCATCTTCCTGTCAGACCAGGTGTCCGGATGGGTCGAGGTGATGGACCTTGGATGAGGCCGAGCAACTCCTCGGCCTTGCCGCCGAGAACCTTGCCTCCTCTGTCGACAACCTCGCGCACCGGCCGCCACGCAGGTCCGTGTCGTACGCCGAGGCCCGCCACGCGCTCGAGTTGGCATGCAAAGTCCTGCTTCTTCGCAAAACAGGGGGCTACCGCCGGGACCACAAGGTCGGGGGCGACCTGTTCCGTGCGGGTCTGGTTCCGTCTGGCGTGAGCCCAAGCCGGCTCAACCGCCTGTTGTCCGAGTACACCCGGGGCGAATATGGCACGGTGCCAGTCGTCGAGGATGCGGAGGTCGAGGAGATGATTGGTATGGCGCGCCACCTGCTGGAGGCGGCGCGAGCGGCAAAGTAGGTCAACCGGATCCTGCCTTGCCGTCTCCTGGCCACGGCGCCAGCTCGCGCAAATGCCGTGCCAGGAACATCCCGGCGTGGGCGTCCTGAAAGGCGCGGGAGATGGCGTGCGGGCCTAGCCGCCCCGCCTCGGGGTCCCACGCCGGCTCGCCCTCGCCGTAGTCGATGCGCTCCAAGACCAGCCCGTTGGCGGCGACGAGGCGGAAGCGGGCGTGCGCCTTGCCCGTCGTGAGCCCCGCGACGATGTCCTCGACACCCGCCTCGCCGCGGCCGACACAGAGCACCGCCGAGACCATGCGGCGCACCTGGTTCCAGAGGAACCCGTCGCCCTCGACGCGGAACACCCAGGCGCCCCCCTCCGCCGCGACGGTGAAGGCGAAGACGTTGCGCTCGGGGTTGCGGCCCTCCTCCAGCCGGGCGAAGGCGCGCATGTCGTGGCGGCCCACGAACACGGCGCACGCCTCCTGCATCGCGCCCAGGTCCTCGTTGCGGGGGAAGGCGTGGTAGCGGTAGCGCCGCCGCTTGGCATGGCGCGGGTTCCAGCCGGGCTCGACCCGGGCGGCCGCCGTCACCCACAGGCCCATCGGGAGGTGGCGCTGGAGGGCGGGGACGAGGCCGCGCAGGTGCGGGCGCTCCAGGGTCGCCCGGCACACGTTCTCCAGCGCCGAGACCCCGGCGTCGGTGCGGCTGCCGGTCTTGAACGAGCCCTCGACGCAGCCCTCCTGCCGCAGCGCCGCGAGGAGGTGGCCCTCGACGGTGGAGGCGTCGGGGTCGCGGGCGTAGGCGTCGAAGCGGCGCCCGTCGTACGCCAACCGAAGCGCCACCGTGAGGGCCTCCACGCGGCGGGCAGCCCGCCCCCCGGCATCAACCCGCCGCCGCGCCGAACCGTGAACCCGTGCGCTGCGTCTTCCGCGCGCTCCGCGGCCTCCGCGGTTCGTGGCCAAAGCTGGTGACGATGGCCCGCCTGCCCGCACCCCAGTTTCCTCTGGAAACTCACCGGACCCTTTATTCAGGGGTGACCTTGCCCGCCAGGTCAGGCCCGATGGGACACCCCACCAGCCCGCACGACGCCCCCGCTCCGGGGCGTGCTTTTTTGGTGCTTGAGGACGGCTCCGTGGTGGAGGGGGAGGCATTCGGCCACCCCGCCACCGCGTACGGCGAGCTCGTGTTCACCACCGGCATGACCGGCTACCAGGAGTCGCTCACCGATCCCTCCTACCACGGCCAAGTGCTGATGTTCACCTACCCAATGGTCGGCAACTACGGCGTCAACCCCGACGACTGGGAGTCGGACAAGGTGTGGCCGCGCGCCGTCGTGGTGCGCGAGTGGTGCAAGGAGCCGAGCCACCGCAAGTCCACCATGACCCTGCATGACTGGCTCGTCGAGCAGAAGGTGCCCGGCATCAGCGGCGTCGACACCCGCGCGCTCACCATCAAGGTGCGGGAGAAGGGCTGCCTGCGCTGCTTCGGCACCCACAACGGCCGCGAGGTCCCCGCCCTCAAGGCCCGCATCGCTGCGATGCCCGGCGTCGAGCTGGAGAACCTCGCCGGCCAGGCATCGGTGCAACAGGCGCGCCGCTACGGCCGCGACCGGCAGGGGGAGCTCCGCGACGGCTCCGCCTTCGACCCCACGGCGCGCACCGTCGCCGTGCTGGACACCGGCATCAAGCGCAACATCCTCCGCAACCTGGTGCGCCGCTTCAACGTCCTGCACCTGCCGTGGAACGCCAAGCCAGAGGACATCCTCGGCCAGGCGGACTGCCTCTTCATCGCCAACGGCCCCGGCGACCCCGACCACCCGGACATCGCTCGCTTCACCCTTCCCACCATCCGGGCCGCCTCCGAGCGGCTGCCGACGTTCGGCATCTGCTACGGTAACCAACTGGTCTCGCTGGCATGGGGCGCGAAGACCTCCAAGATGAAGTTCGGCCACCGCGGCGCCAACATCCCGACCCGCGACGAGCAGACTGGCGTCGTGCGCATCACCAGCCAGAACCACGGCTTCCACGTCGACGCCGCCAGCGTCGCGGGCACCGGCCTCCTGGTGTGGGAGAGGTGTCCCAACGACGGCGTGGTCGAGGCGGTGCGCCACGAGCGCCTGCCCATCTTCACGATGCAGTACCACCCGGAGGCGAGCCCGGGGCCGTGGGACTCGAACCACTTCTTCGACCAGTTCGCGCTCATGGTCGAGCAGTGCAAGAGCGGCCAATGGAAGCCTGGGCAGTTCCCCAAGGTCCCGGGGGCGCACTGATGCCTCCGACCAAACCGCGGATTTCGCGGATGACGCGGATTGACAGTCTCTGCATCCGCGAAATCCGCGTCATCCGCGGTTGCGTCGGGGAGGTGGCGTAGATGCCCAAGCGCACCGACGTCAAGAAAATCCTCATCATCGGCTCCGGCCCCATCCAGATCGGCCAGGCCGCCGAGTTCGACTTCTCGGGCTCGCAGGCGTGCCGCGCCGTGCGCGAGGAGGGCTTCCAGGTCGTCCTCGTCAACTCGAACCCGGCGACCATCCAGACCGACGTGGAGACGGCGGACGCGGTCTACGTCGAGCCGCTGACGCTGGACGCGCTGACGGCCATCATCGCCAAGGAGCGCCCCGACGGCGTGCTCGCCGGCATGGGTGGCCAGACCGCGCTCAACCTCGTCTCGGAGCTGGCCGAGGCCGGTGTGCTGGAGCAGTACGGCGTCAAGCTGCTGGGCACGCCGCTGCAGGCCATCGCGGACGCCGAGGACCGCGACCTGTTCAAGAAGGTCATGGAGCGCATCGGCGAGCCCGTTGCCAAGGCGCAGGTCGCCACCTCCGTCGACGACGCGCTGCGCATCGTCCACGAGTACATCGGCCACTACCCGGCGCTCATCCGGCCCGCCTACACGCTGGGCGGCCTGGGCGGCGGCGTGGCGCACAGCGACGACGAGCTGCGCGAGCTGGTGCAGAAGGGGCTTGCCTACAGCCGCATCCACCAGGTGCTCATCGAGGAGAGCCTGCTGGGCTGGCTGGAGTTCGAGTACGAGGTGATGCGGGACGGCAAGGACAACTGCATCATCATCTGCAACATGGAGAACCTGGACCCGATGGGCGTCCACACCGGCGAGTCCATCGTCGTGGCGCCCAGCCAGACGCTCTCCGACCAGGACCACCAACTGCTGCGCTCGTCGGCGCTCAAGTGCATCCGCGCCCTGAAGATCGAGGGCGGCTGCAACGTGCAGTTCGCGCTCAAGAAGGACACGGGCGAGTACCGCGTCATCGAGGTCAACCCGCGTGTCTCGCGCTCGTCGGCCCTGGCGAGCAAGGCCACCGGCTACCCCATCGCCCGCGTGGCGGCCAAGATTGCCCTCGGCATGGCGCTCGACGAGATTCCCAACGCCATCACCGGCAAGACGGTGGCCGCGTTCGAGCCGACGTTGGACTATGTCGTCACCAAGATTCCGCGCTGGCCGTTCGACAAGTTCCGCACCGTCGACCCCCGCATCGGGACGCAGATGAAGTCCACCGGCGAGGTCATGGCCATCGGGCGCACCATCGAGGAGAGCCTGCTCAAGGCGGTGCGCAGCCTGGAGATCGACGCCGACTCGCTGGAGGCGCCCGCGCAGTGGGACGACGCCCAGCTCGCCGAGCGCGTCCAGGTCGCCACCCACCAGCGCCTGTTCGCGGTGGCGGAGGCGCTGCGGCGCGGCTGGAGCGTGCAGAAGGTGCACAACCTCTCCGGCTACGACCCGTTCTTCCTGCACAAGATCCAGAACATCCTCCGCCTGGAGGTGGCGCTCGCGGCCAAGCCCGGCGACGCCAAGGTTCTTGCCGCCGCCAAGTCCGCCGGCTTCGCGGACACCCACGTCGCCCGCCTGTGGGGCTGGGGCGAGGACGAGGCCCGCGTCGCCGCCCTCCGCCGCGCCCACGGCGTGCTGCCCGACTACAAGATGGTGGACACCTGCGCGGCCGAGTTCGAGGCGCGCACGCCCTACTACTACACCACCTACGAACCGCACTTCGGCGGAACCACGAATTCCACGAATGACACGAAAGACGACGTTCGTGCAATTCGTGAAATTCGTGGTTCGTCCGGCGGCAAGAAGAAGGTCTTGGTCCTCGGCTCGGGACCCATCCGCATCGGCCAAGGCATCGAGTTCGACTACTGCTGTGTGCATGCCGCCTGGGCCATCAAG
>JBHELM010000070.1:0-7554 GCA_046352715.1 Thermoplasmatota archaeon
CTTCCACCTCCAGCAGGCCCTCCTGGCCGTGTCCGCGCTGACCCGGTTCGTGGTGCGGCAGCCCTGACGTCGCCGCAGCCGAAGCGGGGAGTTCGGGGATGACGGGAGGTTCCTTGCGGTTCGTGGCCCAGGCATCCCCGCACTCCCTGGAATCCCTGCCGGTTGGTCAGGTGGGTTTCGCCGTCAGCGCGGGGTCCACCCAGGCCAGCTCGACGGAGGTGCCGCCGGGGCCGGTGCGCACCGTGTTGGTGGCGCGTCCCGCGGTGGCGTCGGGCAGGATGCCGCTGGGGTCGTAGCAGCCGTCGAGGCGGTCGTCGAAGCAGGGCCGGTCCCGCCCCGGCTGGCCGACCGAGTGGGAGTCCTCGCTGGCGATGAGAAGGGTGACGCGGTGCCCCTTCTCGACCACGACGGCGGTGGGCATGAGCTGGAGGGTCCAGGTGTAGGCCTGGCCGGGGACGAGGTCGCGCCATTGGTCCTCGCCGTCCCAGGTGTGGCTGTCGGCGTAGCCGTGGCTGATGCGCTGCCAGGAGCCGTCGGGCGCCTCGTCGAGCAGGTAGGCCACCCACTTCGTCGAGGCCTGGTCGCTGCTGGCCACCAGGTGGACGGTGGGGGCGCCGTTGACGAGCCTTGCCGCCTCCAGCGGGGCGGTGCGGAAGGCGGCGTGGGCGTCCTTCCACACGCCACGGACGGCGCCCGGCGTGTCCTTGTAGCTCGCCTGCCCCGCGGTGGCGGCACCGGGGGTGAGCGTGAGCGCGTCGCCGCCCGACGTGGCCAGCGTGACGCGCTCGCTCGGCTCCAGCGGCCAGTCGTGCCCCTCGTGCCAGGTGTGGTTGGAGTCCTCCACCAGGACGCGCGGCTCCTGCCCGAGGCCGTTGGCGGCGCCGAAGAGGAGGGCGTCGAGCCAGCGGTGGCGCAGGTCCTCGAACTCCTTCAGCGGGTGGTGCTTCATGGTGGGGTAGCCGTGGTACCAGTAGCCCCAGACGACCGACTTCGGGTAGTCCGCGGGGAGTGCGTCCCAGTAGCGCTGGACGTGGTCGGGGTGGACGTTGTTGTCGATGAAGCCCTGCGTGAGGAGGATGGGGGTGCGGTTGGCGGGGAGGTGGCGCGACAGGTCGCGGTCCACCCACAGTGGCGTGAAGGTGCCGTCGGGGGCGTTGAAGTCCAGCGTGGTCCTGCCGGTGCAGGGCGCCGCCTGCGCGGTGAGGCGGTCGGGGTCGCTGGCGAGGTCGGGCGACAGCTCCACGGCCTGGTAGGCGGCCCCGTTGGCCTGGTCCTCGAAGCGGGCGCCCTGGTACCACTCGTCCTGGTAGTAGCTCACGACCGGGGCGTGCGCGAGGGCGCCGGTCAGGCCAGGCACGGCGGCGTGCGCGACCACCGAGCCCATGCCGGGGTGGCTGACGCCGTCGGTGACGACGCGGCCGTCGCTCCACGGCTGCGCCCGCACCCATGCCGCGAACACCTGGGCGTCGGAGCGGTCGGCGCTGCCGCCGAAGTCGAGGCAGCCGCCGGAGCCGTTGCTGCCGCGCGCGTCCGCCTCGACGTAGGCCGCGCCGGCCAGGACGTAGGGCTGCCACGCCCGGCCCGGGGCGTGCGTGGGGACCGCCGCCGGCACGTCGACGTTCGCCTTGACGAACGCCTCGTAGGGCGTGATCTCCAGCAGCGTCGGGATGCGCGCGCCGGGGGGCAGGCCCTGCGGCAGGTGGACCGTCAGGGTGAGGCGGGTCCCGTCGGGCGCGACCGTGGCGGCGAGCGAGTTGGCGATGCCGGTGAAGCGCGCCTTGGTGAGGTTCGCCGTCCACACGTCGATGGGGATGCGGGCAGGGGGGGCCGAGCCGGGCGTCGCGCCGTCCTGGGCGGGGGCGTGCAGGCAGCCGGAGAGGGCGGCGCCGGAGAGGAGCAGGACCAGGAGGGCGGAACGCATGGTCGCCCAGACGGGGAGCGCTCCATAACCGTTGTGCGGGGTTCCTCGTGCGAGGAACCTGCGGTGCTGGCGCAGCCGGCGCCGCACGGACGCCAACGCAGGGGTTCAGGTGGCCTACCACGAGGATTTGATGGGAAGAAAGGGGAAGGGAACCAAGCCTACCTAGCCCGCCTCGTGGCAGGTGACGGTGCCCCAGGCGCCACCGTAGAAGACGGCGGCGCACTTGAAGCGGAACTCCATGCCTGTGTTGGGGCTGCCCACCCAGCCGGTGCCGGGCGCCAAAGTGTGGATTTCGAGCTCGTCGCCGATGTTGCAGTTGGTCCAGCCAAACACGCCGCCACCCGTCAGTTGGAGAAGCGGCGCGTTGGCGCCTACCGACATGGACATCCCGCCGCACTCCCACCCAACAGAGGGGCGAGGCCCGCCGGGGGTGCAGTAGACGTCGATCCAACTGGTCGTGGCGCCGCCGCCATGGCGGTCTTCCGTGCAGTTGTCCACGGGGTTGCGCAGGACGGTAAGGGTCCCTGTCACGCCGTCCTTGATGAGGGTGATGGTCATGGGGTAGGGGATGCCGGCGGCCTGCGCTGCGGGGAGGGCGACGAGGGTTACCACGAAGGTGGCAACGAGTATTGCGTAGCTTTGTCTCATGGGGTTGTCTCTTGCCCGGAGCCGTCGCGGGGCGCCGAGGCGGACGCGCAGCCTGGTCGCTCGTCTTAACGGTTGGCAGAGAAGGCTCTGCCAGCCGAAGCCAGCCTCTCCTGCAGGAGAACATGTGTATCCGCGCGAGTTGCACGTTGGGCCCCAATGTGTTTTGGGGTTGGTTCGTTTGCGTGGCCGTACCGGCGGCCGGTATGGCCACACTTTGAGTGTGGCAACATCGCCGCACTTGAAGGGCCGCAAAGCCGGCGCTGGCGTTATTCGGCGCAACAGCGGAGACCACAGAAAGCGCGGAAGAACCGGTTTCCGCAGGATTTCGCGCCTTCCGCGGTTCGTGGGGGTGGAGGGTTTACCGGACAGAGGCCGCGGCGCCGGGGTGCCCTTCCAGCCGGTGACGGATGGCGGGCTGCAGGACGATGGCGACGAGGAGGCTGCTGAGGAGGATGCTCAGCAGGATGACGATGGCGGCGAGTTGCGGGAACGCCTCGGTGCCGGCGAGGCCGAAGCGCGTGCCGGGGATGAGGCTCGCCGCCGCCGTCGGCAGGCCGAGCGGGAACATCAGCGTCACCGCCGCGCGGTCCCAGCGCGAGGGGAGCAGGCGACGCGCGGCGAGGCCGACGGCGAGGACGCGGGCGAGGACGATGGCGGCGCAGGAGGCGGCCGCGAACAGCAGGAGGCGCGGCTGGAGCAGGACGCCGGGGTCGAAGGTGGCGCCGAGGCCCACGAAGACGAACGCGCGGATGGCGAGCGCCGCCTGGCGGTGAAAGGTGGGGGGGCCCGCCACGCCGTGCCGGGCGGGGGCGACGGTGCGGGCGTGGCGGGTGTTGCCGAGCACCAGCGCGAAGGCCAGCACCGCGAGGGGCCCCGAGCCGTACAGCGTCTCCGCGACGCCGTAGGTGAGGAAGACGGCGCCGACGGTGGCGAGCGACTCGTGCCCCCGCGCCCACGGGTTGTCCAGCGTCCGCACCCAGAGCGCGCCCGCGAGGACGCCGACGGCGACGGCGACCAGGAAGCTGGCGGACACACGGAACGCCAGCCAGGGCACGCCGCTGCCGCCCTCCTGCGCGAGCACGGCGGAGAGGCTGAAGACGCCGACCACGAGCAGCACGTCGGCCAGCGCGGTCTCCAGGCTGACGAGCGCGGAGGCGCGGCTGCTCACGCCCATGCGCTGGATGAGTGGCAGGACGATGGCGACCCCGGCGCCGCCGAAGCTCAGGCCGAGGAGCGCCGCGAGGGGGAGGGAGAGGCCGAGCAGGAGCCAGGCCGCGAGCGTGGCGAGGGCGCCGCTGGCCGCGAAGGCGAGCAGGGCGACGGCGAGGGCGGGGCCGGCGCCGCGGCGCAGTTCCCTGACGCGGATGTCGAGGCCGCCGTCGAACAGGCTGACGAGGACCGCCGCGATGCTGGCCACCGGGGCGAGGGCGCGGAACAGGGCGGCCGGGACGACGTGGAGCGCGGGGCCCGCCAGGATGCCGGCCACGAGCAGGAGCAGGACGTCGGGGACGCGGGTGCGGCGGAAGGCGGCGGCCGCGGCCACCGCGGCGGCGGCGACGAGGCCGGTGGTGGCCAGCACCGTGGTCGCGTCAAGCATGGCGTGGCCTGGGAGCATGGGTCCGGGTCACGCTTGCCGCCATGGGCTCAGTAGACCTCGTAGAGGATGGCGAAGCCCTGCCCGCCGCCGACGCACATGGTCTCCATGGCGAGGCCGCCGCCCTGCCGGCCGAGGGCGTTGAGGATGTGGGCGGCGATGCGGGTGCCGCTCGCGCCGAGGGGGTGCCCGAGGGCGATGGCGCCGCCCTCGACGTTCACGATCTCCTCGGGGACGCCGAGTTCGCGGATGCTGGCGAGGACTTGGCTGGCGAACGCCTCGTTGATCTCGAAGCGGTCGAGGTCGGCGATGGAGGCGCCGGTCTGCTCCAGCACCTTGCGGACGGCGGGGATGGGGCCGATGCCCATGACCTCGGGCTCGACGCCCGCCACGGCTGCCCCGAGGATGCGGGCCTTGGGCTCCAGGCTGTGCTCCTCCGCGAACTTGCTGCTGGTGAGGAGGCTCATGGCCGCCCCGTCGCTCATCTGGCTCGCGTTGCCGGCGGTGACGGCCCCGTCCGGCTTGAATGCGGGCTTGAGCGCGGCGGTCGCCTCGTAGGTGGCGCCGGGACGGATGCCCTCGTCCTTGCTGACCCGGACGGGCTTGCCGTCGGGGCCGGGCACGGTGACGGGGACGATCTCGGCGTCGAGGAGGCCCGCCCTCTGCGCGGCCTCGGCGCGGTTGTGGCTCCGAACCCCCCAGCGGTCCATGTCCTCGCGGCTGACCTTGTAGCGGACGGCGACCTCCTCCGCCGTGAGGCCCATGGAGTTGTAGTAGGTCTTGCGCCGGTCCCACATCCGGGGGTTGACGTAGAGCTCGGGGGTCATGCCGACCATCGGGATGAGGCTCATCGTCTCGACGCCGCCCGCCACGATGCAGTCGTTCCAGCCCGCCTCGATGGTGGCGTGCGCCGTCGCCATGGCGTAGGCGCTGCTGGAGCAGAAGCGGTTGATGGTCGCGGCGCCGGAGCTGTCGGGCAGGCCGCCCAGGAGCGCCACTTGGCGGGCGACGTTGTAGCCCTGCGGCCCCTCCGTCATCGCGCAGCCGATGAGCGCGTCCTCCACCCACGTGGCCTCCAGCTTCGTGCGCGCCAGCAGCCCCTCGATGCACCAGGCGCCGAGGTCGTCGCTGCGGGTCTTGGCGAAGGCGCCCTTGAAGGCGCGGCCAATGGGCGTGCGGCAGGCGTCGATGAGGACGGCTTCCGGCTTCACGGGGCGCGCGACCTGCTGCGCGGTTAAACGGTTGCCTCCTTGGGCCCGGGCCTCGCCCCGACTGAACCACGAAGTGCACGAATTCCACGCAAGGCCGCACCCCTTCGTGCGCTGCGTGGGATTCGTGGTTCGTTGGGGTCGCCCGTTGCGGGCATCGTCCTTGCAATGTTCAGAATCGATCAGAGAGCCCAATCCGGGCGCGAGCCTCCTGGTGAAGCGGTCAAGGACACGAACTTTCCGGCCGTGACATGCCGTTCACCGGCAGGTTGGATACGTGAGGAGCCGGAATTTCCGCGAGCCGTTAAGAGAACCTCCCGAATCCCGCGCCGATGGCCGCTCGCGCAGCACTTGGCTGTGGGGATGGCGCGCGCGGCCGTCGGAGACCCACCATGCGACCCAAACTCCTTGCCCAATGTTCCGCCTTGCTCCTGGTCGCCGTCCTGGCGATCCCGGCCATCGGCGGCACCCCCACCCACGCGAAGAAGGAAGGCTCCAAGTCCCCCCTCGCCGACCAGGCGCAGGACCTCGGCCTGGCGCCCCTCGCGCAGCCCGTCGCCATCAGCGTGGGCCTCGACCTGCGCAACAAGGACGCCCTCGACGCGTTCCTGCTGCAGGCGTCCGACCCCGCCTCGCCGCTCTACCAGCGCTGGCTCACCCAGGACCAGTTCAACCTCCTCTTCGGCCCCACCGCCGACCAGGAGGCCGCCGTCGTCGCCTGGCTCACCTCCAGCGGCTTCACCGTCACCCAGACGTTCCCCAACCGCCTGCTGGTCAACGCCGTCGGCACCGCCGCCGCGGCGGCCGCCGCCTTCGGCGTGCAGCTCCACCAGGTCCGCCTCGGCGGCGTGGACGGCTACGCCATCCTCGACGAGCCCACGTTCCCCTCCGACATCGCCGCGTTCACCACCGGCGTGATGGGCCTGGACGACCCGGCCCGCGTGCAGCCCAAGCACGGCGAGGTGCAGCCGCACGACAACCTCGGCTCGAACTGCTGCTACTTCTCGCCGCGCGACCTGAACAACTTCTACAACGAGGACCACAACGGCGCCCACACCGGCAGCGGGCAGACCGTCGTCACCGTCGGCGCCTACGACTTCCTGACCAGCGACTTCACCGGCTTCAACGCCCAGATGGCGCTGTCCAACCCGGCCGTCACCCGCGTGTGCGCCGGCTCCGGCGCGGGCTGCACGTTCAACTCGCAGCAGTCCAGCGAGATCAGCCTCGACATCGAGTACGCGCACGGCACCGCGCCGAGCGCCGCCCTGGTGTCGGTGATGGCCCAGTCGACGCTGCTGACCGACTTCACGACCGCCTACAACCGCGTCGTCACGAGCAACTACGGCCACGCCGTCTCGACGAGCTGGGGCCTGTGCGAGAAGCAGATGTCCGCCTCGAGCCGCGCCTCGGACGACAACATCTTCGCCAACGGCAACGCCATCGGCCAGTCCTGGTTCGCCGCCTCGGGCGACGCGGGCTCCAACGACTGCCCGGCCCAACTCGGCCGCAAGGGCGTCGACTACCCCGCCTCCAGCCCCTACATGATGGGCGTGGGCGGCACCACCCCGACCTGCCCCGCCGGCAGCTTCACCCCGAGCAACCCCGTGTGCAGTGGCTACGGCAGCGAGGCCGGCTGGTCCGGCTCGGGCGGCGGCGACTCGAGCTACTACGCCAAGCCCTCCTGGCAGACCGGCTGCACCGTCCCCACGGGCAACCGCCACGTCCCGGACGTGAGCCTCGAGTCGAACCCGACCCCGGGCAACCTGGTCGCCTTCAACGGCGGCTGGTACGCCATCGGCGGCACCTCGGACGCCGCCCCGCAGCTCGCGGGGATGTTCGCGGCGCTGAACCAGGCCAAGGCGCCCGGCGGCGCCGGCCACCCCGGTACCCGCCTCTACCAGCTCTGCGCGGGCACCTCGTTCCACGACATCACGACGGGCTCCAACGGGGGCTACAGCGCGGTGGCGGGCTACGACCGCGTGACCGGCATCGGCACCATCAACGAGGGCAACCTCATCACCAACTGGTGACGGCGCCGCGTTCCCCTTTCCCTCTTCCCCCCTTTCTCCACGATTTTTCCAAAGTCCGTGTCGTCCGGGGAGCTTCCATGGCAGGGCTAGTCGTCGAGAGCACCTGCCTGCCCTTAGGCTGCGGGCCCCAGCGGCCCCCCTTCTCCTTTCCCC
>JBHELM010000071.1:0-3530 GCA_046352715.1 Thermoplasmatota archaeon
GAGTACCGCCTCACCGCCGACGGGGCGCGCCTGCGCGAGGCCGTGCGCCCGCTCATGGAGTACGCCGCCGCCCGGCCGGGCGCGGAATGCGCGCCCGCCCCGCCGCCCCCCGCGCAGCCGTAGTGGTCCCACGCCCCAGCGTCACGTTCAGGTCGGAAAGGCTCTATCCACCCTCCCTCTTGCGACCCTGGAGCCAGATGCAAGCCACGTTGGTCACCAGTCTCCTGTTCGCGCTCGCCAGCGCCGCCGTCTTCGGCCTCGTCGCGCGCACCGTGCACCGCCGCCCCGTCAGCCCGGACGCCCGCGCGGCGCGCAACGCCTTCGTCGCCTGGTGGGCCTGCCTGAGCTTCCTCTCCATCGTGGGCGCGCTCCTGCTGATGCCCTTCGTGCCCGCCGACGTGCCCCTGTTCCTCGAGGCCACCATCGGCAGCCTGCTCCTCCTGTGCGCCGGGCTGTGCGGCCTGCAGTTCTACCTCGTCTACCTCTACACCAACAGCCGCCGCAGCCTGCTGCCCCTTATGGTGGCCTACCTCGCTCTCTTCGGCCTGCTGCTGTTCGTGACCCTCAAGAGCGGCCCCTTCCACGTCGAGGCGACCGCGTGGGGCCCGCAGCTCAAGGGCGCCACCGACCTGCAGGGGACCCCCATCGCCTGGCTCGTGTTGGCGCTCTTCCTCGGGCCGACGCTGCTGGCGGCGGGCGCCTACCTGAGCCTCTACCGCAAGGTGCAGGACCCCGTCCAGAAGCGCCGCATCCTGCTGGTGGGCCTGAGCATCCTGCTCTGGTTCGGCACCAGCGGCGTGGGCGCCAGCCTGGGGGCCGCCTCCCTGTCGGACGTGTGGCAGGTCCTCACCCGCGTCATCAGCCTGGCCGCCGCCGGGACCATCTACTACGCCTACGCGGGCCTCAAGCCGTCGCGCCCCATGCCGATGCCCGCCCCCAAGACGCCGCCCCCGTACCTGGCCGGCGACCCGCTCGACCCGCGCCGCCGCGTCGCGCAGGCCCGCCCCGTCCAGTCCCTGGCCTAGCCGGGTCGGGTCGTGCAAGGGGGTGCAGCCTGCCTACGAGCCGACGCCCTGGACGCCCCAGCGGCGCTGCACCCAGCGCGGCGGCCGGTAGGCGCCGTAGACGCAGAGGGCGGCCGCGAGGCTGATGGTGCGCGACAGGATGGTCCAGGCCAGGCTCTGGTTGACCTCCAGGAGGCTCCCGACGAGGGAGAAGCTGAACCAGAGCAGGATGCTCAGCGACACCACGGCGATGCGGTAGCGCTGCGTCGTCTCGTGCGCCCGGAAGAAGAGCGTGAAGTAGCCGACGGCGCCGCCGATGATGGGCAGGATGAGCAGCAGCCCCAGCAGCGGCCCGAAGGCGCTGTCCTTCGGGTCGTGGACGTAGCTGAGCTGCGGGGTGATGACCCCGGGCTGGATGCCGTTGGGCTGCAGTGCCTCAATCCAGTAGACCAGGAAGGCCCAGAAGAGGCCGTAGAACAGGACGATGGGCTTCCACGCCCCCTCGCGGCCGGTGTAGAGGTAGACGAGGTAGTAGAGCAGCCCCGCCAGCCCGAGCAGGATGGCCAGCAGCAGGACGTGCACGGCCGCCACCAGCAGCGGCACCGTCCACGCCCCCGCCATCGTGACGGCGTCGGCGAAGGCGCCGTAGAGCGCCAGCAGCGCCAGGACGTCCCACCACCAGGCGAAGGCGCGCCGGGCGGAGACCGCCTTGGCGTCCACCGGCCGCGCCGCGACGATGCGGGCGACGGCGAGGTAGATGACGCAGGAGAGCAGGTTGGCGACCAAGTCGAGGGCCAGCGTGGTGGTGAGCATCGTCGTGTCGGCTCCGGGTCAGATCAGCTCGCGCAGGCGGCGGGCGAGCGCGTCCTGCGGGGTGGTCGTCGCCGGGCGCGCGGGGACGGTGGCGGGGGCCGGGACGGCGGGGCGCTCGGCGGCCAGGGGGAGGTGGAGGCGGAAGGTGGAGCCCTTGCCGGGCCCCTCCGAGAGCGCCTCGATGCGCCCCCCCATCGCCTCGGCCAGGCCGCGGCAGATGTAGAGGCCGAGGCCGGTGCCGGGCACGGTGAGCGCCTGGGTGTCGTGCACCTGGGTGAAGGGCTGGAAGAGGCGGGCGATCTGGTTCGGGGTCATGCCGGAGCCGGAGTCGCGCACGTCGATGCAGGCGGAGCTGCCGTCGACCGTGCCCTGGAGGCTGACCTGGCCGCCCGCGGGGGTGAACTTGAGCGCGTTGGAGAGGAGGTTGAAGAGGATCTGGAGGAGGCGGCCGCGGTCGACCTGCACCGCCAGGCCGGGCTCCGCCTGCACCACGAGGTCGATGCTGAGGCGCCGCGCGGTCTCGGCGAAGGAGTCCACCGCCTCGTTGATGGCGCCGGGCAGGTCGACGGGGCCCACCAGCACCTTGAGGCGGCCCCCCTGCAGCCGCGCCACGTCGAGGATCTCCTGCACCAGGGTGGCGAGGCGGTTGACGTTGCGGTCGACGATCTCGACGGCGTGCCGCTGCCGCCCCTCAAGGCCGCCCAGGCTGCCGGAGAGCAGCAGGTGGGTCTGCAGCCGCAGCGGCGTGAGCGGGGTGTTCAGCTCGTGCGCGGCCATGTTGAGGATGCGGGTCTTGAACTGGCTCATCTCGCGCAGCTTCTCGATCTCGGCCAGCCGGAGGGCGGCCAGCTCGGCGCCCCCCGGGAGGCGGCGCAGGTGGACGCGGCGCAGCACGTGCCCGCCGAGGCTGACCTCGTCGACCCGGCCGCTCACCTGCTCGTGCCCGCCGTCCCTGCGGACGATCTCCACCTCGAAGGGGCCCTTGGCGTGGCCGCGGATGTTCTCCAGCATCACCGCCTGCGACGGGGGGGCGACGAGGGTCAGCACCCCCAGCCCCACCATCCCCTCTGGCGGGTACCCGAACAGCTCCGCGAAGGGGCGGTTCACCCCGAGGATGCGATTGTCCTCCTGGAGGGCCACTGGCTCGGGCTCCCGCAGGAGATGGGCAAGGTCGGCCGGCCCCAGCGCCCGCCGCGTGGGGTCTGGGGCAGGGGCATGCGCCATGGGCGTGCTTCCCATCCGCAAACGTATAAAGGATTCTCCGGTTGGTTATGTAGCCCGGCCTGCGCCATGTGGCCTGTTGGAGGAGACACCCATTCCCGCTGCCGCCCCCAAGGCCCCCCTCATCCTCATCGCGGACGACGAGCCGGACATCCTGGAGTCGCTGCGCGACCTGCTGGAGGACGCCGTGCCGGCGCACTGCATCCTGGCCAGCTCGGGGACGCAGGCGCTGGAGATGCTGGGCAAGCAGCGCATCGACCTCATCCTGTCGGACTACAAGATGCCCGGCCTGAACGGCATCCAGCTCCTCGAGCAGGCCCGGCAGCGCCTGCCCGACGTGCCGCGCATCCTCATCACCGCCTTCCCGGACCTCGAGGTGGCCATCGACGCCATCAACCAGGCCCGCGTCGAGGCCTTCCTCATCAAGCCCCTGGACCCCGACCAGGTGGTGGAGCGTGTGCGGCAGGCGCTGGCCACGCCGGTCTACAAGGG
>JBHELM010000072.1:0-4019 GCA_046352715.1 Thermoplasmatota archaeon
CGTCCGTCACGGCCAGGACGTCGTGGTCCGCGCACAGGTCCGCGATGAGGCGCAGCGTGGCGCCGGTGAAGATGCGGCCCGTCGGGTTGCCAGGGGTGTTCACGACGACGGCCTTCGGCTTGCGCGCGAACGCCTCCTTCAGGCGCTCCTCGTGGGGCTGGAACTCCGGCTCGACGAGCGGCACGAACAGCGGACTCGCGCCGGAGACGATGGCGTCGGGGCCGAAGTTCTCGTAGAACGGCTCGAACAGAACCACCTGGTCACCGGGGTCGACGGTGCCCAGCAGCGTCGCCATCATCGCCTCGGTCGCGCCGCAGGTGACGACGATGTTCTGGTCCGGGTGCGCCTCGATGCGGTTGAAGGAGCGCAGCTTCTCCGCCAGCGCCTGCCGCAGCGCGGGGGTGCCCCAGGTCACCGCGTACTGGTTGAAGCCGTCGTCGATGGCCTTCTTCGCCGCCTCCATGACCTCGCGCGGCGGGTCGAAGTCGGGGAACCCCTGCCCCAGGTTGACGGCGCCGTACTGCGCCGCCACGCGGCTCATGCTGCGGATGACCGACTCGGGGAAGTGCTGCACCCGGTCGGCGACAAAGCGGGAGTCGATGCGCGGCGCGGGGATGCCCATGCGCCAGCGGCAGGTGGGTTCCGGTGCATAGACGTGACGGCACCCACCAACCCACGGATTGCACGGAGGGTTGCTCGCCTGAACTTCCCCTCCGAAACCGCGGATTTCGCGGATGCCGCGGATGGAGGTTTGTCCTTCACCGCGAGCCCGGAATCCGCGGCATCCGCGGTTTGCCGAGCTTGCCACAGCGAGACATAGTAGTCTCCGTGGAATCCGTGGTTTCGTTGGTTGGCTCGCAACGTCCATCCATGGCCATCCGTTCCGCCAGCCATGCGGGTCCTGGTGACGGGGGCCTCCGGGCTGGTGGGCGACCACCTGCTCCCCCTCCTCGCCCAGCGGGGCCACACCGTCGTCGCCCTGTCGCGCGACCCGCCCCTCCACCTCTGGCCCAAGGGGGTCGTCCCTCTGCGCTGGGACGCGCGAGGCCCCCTCCCTCCCGTCGAGGCCGACGCCGCCGTGAACCTCGTTGGCGAGCGCGTCATCGGCCGCAGGTGGGACGGGCGGCAGAGGCAGCGGCTGCGCGACACCCGCATCGTCCCGACGCAACGCCTCGTGGAGTGGGCGCAGCGGCAGCGCAGCGAGCCCGCGCTGGTCTCCGCGAGCGCGGCCGGCTACTACGGCGTCCTGCCGGAGGGTCCGTGCCCGGAGAAGCGCGGCCCCGGCGACGACTTCCTGGCCCGGCTCTGCGTCGAGTGGGAGGCCGCGGCCCAGGCGTTCCCTGGCCGTGTGGTGGTGCTCCGCTTCGCCCACATTCTGAGCCGGCTCGGCGGCTACCTGGAGGAGGTCCTGCCGTTCGCGCGGCTGGGGCTCGCCGGTCCCATCGCGGGCGGCCGCCAGCCGATGCCGTGGGTCCACGCCGACGACGTGGCGAGCGCCATCCTGTGGGCATTGGAGGGTGACGCGGAGGGCGCGCACAACGTCGTGTCTCCCGGCGCCGCGGGGCACACGCAGAGGGAGCTCGCCAGGGCGCTTGGCAGGGCTGTCCGGATGCCGCAGTTGCCCATCCCCGGCTTCGCGCTCAAGCTCCGCTACGGCTCCGGCGCGGGGCCCGTCCTGCTCGGCGGCCAGGACCTGCGCGCGGAGCGGCTGCAGGCCGAGGGGTTCCAGTTCCAGCACACCGACCTGGACGCGACGCTCAAGGCGCTGGTGCGGAGCAAGCCGGCCAAGGGCTTTGGCTGAGGTCGCTGCCTACTGCTCGCTCTGGGCGGTGAGGGTCCGGACCGTCGTCTCCTTCGACTCGAACTCCGCGTCCAGGGCGCGGCCGTTGAGCTTGATGCGCTGCAGGCCGTTGCGCGCCGAGAGCGCCGAGTCCTTGGGCACGGCGAAGGCGGCCTCGTGGCGGTGGACGACGATGCCGCGGATGGCGTGGTCCGGCAGGCGCGTCGCCTCCGACACCAGCCGGTGCAGGCGGAACGCGGTGAGTCCGTCCTCGAGGCCGGAGTTGACGCGGAGGTGGACGTTGCCGTACTTGTCGGCCAGCTCGTCCCAGTCGGTCTTGCGCTCGATGCGGTCCTGCTTGCCGGCGGGAGGCGCGGGAGGCTCGCCGTGCGGGATCTCGCGGCCGATGAGCATCTCGATGCGCTTGAGGAGCGGCTTGTCGTCCAGGCTGACGAACGAGATGGACTTGCCCTTGCGCCCGGCGCGCCCGGTGCGGCCGATGCGGTGGACGTAGACCTCCGGCTCCATCTCGGGCAGGTCCCAGTTGATGACGTGGGTGATGCGGTCGATGTCGAGGCCGCGCGCGGCGACGTCGGTGGCGACCAGGATGCGGATGCGCCCGGCGTCGAAGTCCGCCAGCACCTTCTCGCGCCTGCTCTGCGGCAGGTCGCCGTGGATGGCCTCCGCCTTGTAGCCCCAGCGGACCAGGTCGTCGACCAGGCGGTCGCACATCATTTTGGTGGCGCAGAAGACGAGGATGAGGTCCTGGTCGGGCTCGTTGTCGAGGACGCGGGTGAGGGCCCAGTGCTTGTTGCGGCGGCCGACCTGGTAGTAGACCTGCTCGATGGCGGGCACGGTCAGCTCGTCAGCGGAGACGCGCACCGCGACCGGCTGCACCATGAAGCGCCGCGTCAGGCCCTTGATCTCCTCGGGCATCGTCGCGGAGAACAGGAGGGTCTGGCGGTGGTGCTTGCCCGGCATCCGCTTGAGGATCCACTCGACGTCCTCGATGAACCCCATGTCGAGCATGCGGTCGGCCTCGTCGAGGACGATGAGGCGGCACTGGCCGAGGTCCAGGTTGCCGCGCTCCATGTGGTCCATGATGCGGCCGGGGGTGCCGACGATGACGTGGACCCCCCGCTTCAGCGCCTTCTCCTGCACCTCGTAGCCGGTGCCGCCGTAGACGCACAGCACCTCCAGTTCGCGGTTGGCGCCGTACTTCTCCATCTCCTCCGTGATCTGCAGCGCCAACTCGCGCGTCGGGGCCAGGACGAGGGCCTGCACGTGGCGGGCCTTGGGGTCGTAGGTCTCGATGATGGGCAGGCTGAACGCCGCCGTCTTGCCGGTGCCGGTGCGCGCCTGCCCGATGACGTCCTTGCCCTCCAGCAGCAGCGGGATGGTCCTCTCCTGGATGGGGGTCGGGTGGACGAAGCCAATCTTGTCCAGCGCGGCCAGGGTGGTGGCGGAGAGCTTGAGGTCGGCGAAGGTGGCCTTGAGGTCGACCGCCTTCAGGTGCTGCGCGTCGGTCTTCAGCTTGCCTTTCGGTTGGGGGGAATGGGACATGGGATCACGTGCCGCGTCCAGGCCAGTCGGACAAGTGGGCGTCCGGTCGGCATGCGGCCCACGCGGCGGGGCGTCGCTTCAGACACGGGACAGGCCCCCTTCATAAAGGGGTTGGGGTGGGGACCCGGCCGGATGGGGGGCGCGGGGGCGGAGCCGCCAGCCCGGAGCCGGCCGCGGTCCGCAACGTGGCCCCGCAGCCGGTGCGCGGGCGCCGATTTCACCAAAATGGGGACGCGGATGGGCCCAGCAAACCTGCACATCCTGGGGCAGTGCTGCCGCAAGTTGTCAAACCGAACGGAAGTCGCTAAGAGATTTCCAGAAAGGCGGCCCTCCTGATGGGCTCTCCAGAAACCAGTGATTTTGCCAAAATAACATTTGTGAATTCCGGGAACGTAGGACACCCTCTTAGTAGCGAGGGCATTTCGTGGCCCGGCTCGCAAGAGCCAGAAGGAGACAACATGAAAACCACACCCATCGTCTTGGTCGCCGCCTTTGTGGCCGGCGCCCTTGCCATGCCGGCCTCGGCGCAGCCGCCGGGGAACTACTCGATCACGTTCGAGTTCCTGACGACCTCCTACTTCGACTTCAAGGATGGCGTCGGCATCGCTGACCCCAACGACGTCAACAACCCGTGCACCGCCCTGCTGCTGGGCCTGCGCGGCATCCAGCCCCTGGC
>JBHELM010000073.1:0-4377 GCA_046352715.1 Thermoplasmatota archaeon
CCACTGCGGCGTGGTCGGCATCGCGGCCAACGCGGACGTCGCGCCCTACCTCTACTATGCCCTCCAGAGCCTGCAGCACCGCGGCCAGGAGTCGTGCGGCATCACCACCCTCGACGGCCTGTACGAGCTGCGCACCCACAAGCAGATGGGCCTCGTCGACCAGGTGTTCGACCCCGCCGTCATCAAGAAGCTGCGCGGCCACGTCGGCATCGGCCACTGCCGCTACTCCACCTCGGCGGGCAGCACGGAGGAGAACGCGCAGCCGCAGGTGGTCATGTCGGGCCAGGGTGGCATCGCCCTGGCGCACAACGGCAACATCCCGAACACCAACGACCTGATGGAGGAGCTGAAGGCGAAGGGGTGGGCGTTCTACTCCGGCAACGACACCGAGGTCGTCGTCCGCCTTCTGGCGAACAAGCTGGTCAAGCACGAAGGCAACCACGTCGGCGCCATCCAGGAGACAATGGGCCGCCTCCAAGGCAGCTACGCCTTCGCGCTCCTCGTCGGCAGCGAGCTGTACGGCGTGCGCGACCCGTGGGGCATCAAGCCTCTCTGCATCGGCAAGCTCCCCAGCGGCGGCCACATGATCGCCAGCGAGTCGGTGGCCCTCGACGTGGTGGGCGCCGCGTTCGTGCGCGACGTCAAGCCCGGCGAGGTCGTGCGCGTCCGCAAGGGCGGCGTCGAGACCGTGGCCCACCTGCCCGCCGCCAAGCCCGCGCGCTGCTTCTTCGAGTACGTCTACTTCGCGCGCCCCGACGCCTGGATGGACGGCCGCCTCAACCAGGAGGTGCGCGAGAGCATCGGCCGCATCCTGGCCAAGGAGTCGCCGTGCGCCGCCGACATCGTCGTGCCGGTGCCGGACTCCGGCCGCAGCCACGCGCAGGGCTACGCCGCCGAGTCGGGCCTGCCGTACCAGGAGGCGCTGATGAAGAACCGCTACGTCCACCGCACCTTCATCATGCCGACGCAGGAGGCGCGCGAGCTGAACGTGCGGCTCAAGCTCAACCCGATGCGGCACATCCTGGACCAGAAGCGCGTCGTGCTGACCGACGACTCCATCGTGCGCGGCACCACCATGAAGCGCATCGTGCACATGGTGCGCGACGCCGGCGCCAGCGAGGTGCACGTCCGCATTGGTTGCCCGCCCATCGTGGCGCCCTGCTACCTCGGCATCGACATGAACACCCGCGCCGAGCTGGTGGGCGCCAGCAAGTCGGTGAAGGAGATCGAGGCGATGATCGGCGCCGACTCCCTGGCCTACATCAGCCAGGACGGCCTCATCGAGGCGCTGGGCTTCCCCAAGGAGGAGCTCTGCCTCGGCTGCATCACGGGCCGCTACCCGGTGCCGGTGCCCGGCGAGCACCTGCGCGACGGGTCCGCCGTGCCGGGGACGCCGCCCGAGCCGACCTGCTGCTAGGGGCGCTTGGAATCGCTCGGCCATCGGTCGTCCGTTGCTGCGCCAGGACGAGGGCAACCACAGAAGCGGCAGCCTCAGGAGCCCGCCTCCGTTGCGCCCCGCGTGGAGTGGGACCCCGCCGAGCGCAAGGGCAGCGCGACTTACCGCTTCCTGACCAGCGCCGTCGCGCCCCGCCCCATCGCCTGGGTCACCACGGCAAGCCCCGGCGGCGTGGTCAACGCGGCGCCGTTCTCCTGGTTCAACGCCGTGTGTCCCGACCCGCCGATGGTGATGCTGGCCATCGGCTCGCGGCCGGACGGGTCGCCGAAGGACACCGTGCGCAACCTGCGCGACACCGGCGAGTTCGTCGTCAACATCGTCCCCGCCCCGCTGGCGCAGGCCATGGTGCAGAGCAGCGCCGAGTACCCGCCGGAGGTGTCGGAGGTGCGGGAGCTGGGCCTGCGGACCGCGCCGAGCCACACGGTCCGGCCGCCGCGCCTCGCCGACAGCCCCGTCCACCTGGAGTGCCGCCTGCACAGCCTCACCGTGCTGGGGAAGCGCGACGACCACACCCTCGTCCTGGGGCAGGTGGTCCGCATGGCCGCCGACGACGGCGTGCTGGACGCCAACGGCAACGTGGACCCGGCAAAGGTCGTCCTGGTCGGCCGCATGGGCGGCTCGAACTACGTCGACACGTCGAGGCCGTTCAGCATCCCGTGGCCGGGGAAGCCGCAGGTGCCGCCGCACCAGCCGAAAAGATAGACCCTACTGGGGCTGCGAAATCTAAACCTGAGGAGAAAATCGTCGCCTGGCAGGAAAGGGGAAGAGAGGGAAAGGAATTGGCGTCACTCAACTAAATGAAGTTGACTTCCGAGCAGATGACCACGCCAACGGTGAGCGGGTCAAAGTCGGCCTTGCAATAGGCCGGGAGGAAGATAGGGAGCTTGAAGCCCCCGGTGACTACAGGGATTCCGTCGGCCACGACGTCTTTGGAGCTTGCCACGACCGCAGTGTCGCAAATCTTCTGTCCCTGGATGTTAGGGCCGGCCAGCAGGTCAGCCGTGACAATGGCCCCCCTGAAGGGATAGCAGGAGCCTAGGAAGCAATTAAGCTCGAAAGTCTTGCCTTTCGTGGAGGGGCCCGGCGTGCAGACACCGCAGCCATTGTTCGCGGTCGCCACGCCATCGAGGACGACAATGACGCAGCGGCTCGACTGCTTGCCGGCGGGCGGGTTGTCAATCGGGTGGGGCTTCTTCAGCTTCTCCGTGTACTGAGTACCGTTGGCGCAGGGTCCGGGGCCGTTCTGGCCGGTGGTCGAGGTGCCTTTGTTGTAGCCGGCATCGTCACTGTAGAAGCCGCGCAGGGCGACGGTCGCAGGGCCGACGCCGTTGTCGCCGGGTTGCGCTCCACCGTAGTGAAGTTGCAAGGCAGCAACGATGTTGGCTGGCGTGTCCAGCAGGTCAATGATGAGCTTCCAGTCATGCGCCTGCGCCAAGTGCGTCGTCGGGTTCAAGGGGTCCGAGAAGTTCAGGTACCCAATCTGCCAGCACACCGCCATGTACGTGGTGTCCGTGCCAAGCGGCACAACCGCCTCGTTCTTGATGATGTCGAACGTCTGACCGGCGCCGCCAGCGGCGAAGTCCTGGATGGTGTCGGTGTAGTTGACCGAGCGGCGGGGTGTGCACTTGATCATGTCGTTCTTGAAGTTCAGCAGGTCAAACGGAACGCCACCGAGGTACTTGCCCTTGCCATCGGTGTAGTCATGGCCAAAAAGGACCGTGCTGGGGTCGCAGGCGCTGACCCACAGGTGCATCCGATTGTCTGGGATAGCCAGGCAGCCGGGGCTGCTGGACGCGAACGTTTTCTGGGTGCACAGGAACAGATTCGCCGACGAGTCCGCCTCGGCGCTGCGCCAGTTGACACCGCTCCAGATGAACCACATGTTGTGATTCAATCCATCAGTGTTCCTTGGGTCTGGCGGAGACACAGGAGCGCCTGGGATGGGGCAGTCGAAGCCGAGGTTGACGCCGCCGCTGGCGGGGAGCCAGCCGCCGACGGGCGCCAGGGGCGGGACCAGGTTGCTGACACCAATGCCAGGACCGTTCAGGTTGGTGCCCATGTTCTGGTCGACCTCCCAGGTCTCAGCCAGGGGCTGGATGCCGCGCAGGCCCAGCAGCAGGGCGGTGCACGGGTTGTTGACGTCGTTGGGGTCAGCGATGCCGACACCGTCCTTGAAGTCAAAGTACGAAGCCACCAGGTACTCGAACGTGATCGAGTAATTCCCGGGAGGCTGTGCCGAAGCCGGCATGGCCAGGGCGCCGGCCACAAAGGCGGCGACCACGAGCATGGTTGGGGTTTTCATGGATTACCTTCTGGCTCTTGCGAGCCAGCGCCCAGCAGACACAAACAATACAAGGAACCTGTCTTCAGTTGCCTGAATTCACGACATGATTTTCTCTAATTCATATCTATTGCAATCCAATTATTTACTTTGGACTATGCGAAAGTGATGATTGAAGTTCATACTGACGCATCATTGTGCGCGCGGCTGCGGGACCATAGAGAATGAATCCCCATAATCGAAGTCCAAGCAGCGACTCATCGTTGATTCCAAGCTAGGGGTAGATGCCGCGCTTTCTGATGGCCTCCGCCACGCGTTGCACCGCCAAGATATACGCCGCCTGCCGCATCGTCAGCGGCTCCTTGGCCTTCTCCTTGAGCCAGATGTCGTGGACCTGGTGGAACGCCTTGGTCATGATCTGGTCGAGGCGCTCGTTGACCTCCTCCTCGGTCCAGAAGAAGGACTGGAGGCCCTGCACCCACTCGAAGTAGCTGGCGGTGACGCCGCCGGCGTTGCAAAGGACGTCGGGGATGACGAAGACGCCCTTCTGGAGGAGGATGGCGTCGGCGTCGGGGGTGGTGGGGCCGTTGGCGCCCTCCGCCAGGATCCTGCAGTCGATCCGTGCGGCGTTGTCCTTCGT
>JBHELM010000074.1:0-10281 GCA_046352715.1 Thermoplasmatota archaeon
CCCACGGCCACGCGAGGCGGGCGCCCCACACCTCCTGCGCCTTGAGGTAGACGAGGGGCGAGCCGCCCTGGATGGCGTGCCAGAGCAGGATGCCCCCGGCTGCGGCGGCGACGAGGCCGGCGTAGAGGGCCAGGGCTCCCCAGCGGCGGCGCAGCCACCACACGCCGGCCAGGGCCAGGGCGCCGCCCGCGACGTAGCGCGCGAGGGCCGCGACGCCCGTGAGAATGCCTGCGGCTGCGGCGCTGCGGGGCAACGCGAGCAGGGCGAGGGCCGCGAACAGCACGAAGGTGCCCTCGCTGTAGCCCACGGTGGAGTAGCCCAGCCAGACCGGGAAGAGCGCGAAGAAGAGGCCGGCGCGTGGGCCCAGCAGCTCGGTGACGGCGACGACGGCGGCGAGGGAGGCGAGGTTGTTCACCAGCAGCGGGGCCAGGTCACCGGCGCCAAACAGCCGGATGAGCCAGGGGAAGAGCGGCGGGAACGCGAACGGGTTGCCCAACTCGGGGATTTGGTCCATCACGTAGCCCTGCTGCGCGAGGTGGAGGTAGTGGACGCCGTCCCACGCCAGCGACAGGTGGCGCAGGAAGGCGGCTGGCTCCTCGTCCAGGAGCGCGAAGGCGAGCAGGGCCGCCGCCAGCTTGGCGCCGAGGAACGCCAGCGCGACGTGGAGCGAGGGGCGGCGGTGCAGCGTCCGCCACCACCGGGCTGGCGTGACGAGGGGCCCGCCTGGAGCCGTCGGTGCTGGGGCGGGCGGGTCCGGCACGGGGCGGCCACGGTCCCGGCGCTATTTCACGGCGGCGACTCGCGGTGGCTGCCGCCCACGAACCGCGAAAGACGCGAAGCCACAGAAAAACGGTTCCGATGGTTTCGTGACGTTCGCGGTTCGTTGGCAGTCAAGGAAACAGAAGGAGGGGAAAGGGGGAGGAGGGCCATGTCCATTCGGTCACTCAGGCGGGGTGATGGTGTTCGTGCTCCGCGGGCGCGGCGGGCTCGGCGTCCGGGCCCCACGCTCCGGGGTCGGCCAGGGGCGGCACGGCGTCGGTGGTGGGCTGGTTGGCCACGCTCTCGTCGTAGTAGACGGCGTGCGCGGCGCCGGGGAAGTCGTTGCCAGCGACCGCCCAGGCCATCTTCTTGTCCATGTCGAAGGCGGCGACGCCCTGCGCGAAGCCGGTGCCGTGGTTGTCCGCCACGACGAGGCTGCCGTCGCTGGCGCCGCGGATGCGGATGCCCGCCGGCGTGGGCTTCTGCTGGAACAGGTTGCCCAGCAGGTCGGCGGTCGGGTCGCTGGAGGAGGTGGCCTGCCAGCTCAGGGTGTTGCCGCGCACGTCCACCTGCAGCTCCTTGACGGTGTCGATGGCGATGCCGGTGTTGGCGTCGTAGGGGAGGCCGAAGAACTGCAGGCCGAGCAGGCCGTCGTGGCGCTGCTGGAGGCTGATGCTGTTGTCGGTGATCCAGAGCCAGCCCGGGTTGCGCTGGGTGTGCAGCTTGTCGTCGGCGTTGAAGACGTCGACCCAGACGCCGGCGCCCACGACCTCGTTGCGGCGGACCTCCACCTTGGTGTGGTGCTGGTGGTCGTCGTCGAGCGTCTTGGTGCTCTCGGAGGCGGCGGTGCGGTCGTCGCCGGCGTGCGCCTCGTCGGTGTAGCGGACGCCGTAGCCGGTGGGGTCGACCACCTTGTTGTCCTCGAAGCGCACCGACTCCCAGCGGTTGCTGTGGTCGTGCTCCATCGCGGCCATGCGGGTCGCGTTGTCGCCGTGGTAGTGGCTGTGCGTGGCGAGGAAGCCGGTGGAGTGGTGGTGGCCGTGCAGCTTCAGGTCGACGGAGCCGGTGATGGTGTTGTGGTGGAACCAGCCCTGGTTGAAGCCGTCTACGTTCAGGATGCGGGTGTCGCGCGTGAAGGGCAGCAGGTTCTCGGGGTCCGCAAACACGCCGAAGGGCAGCTTGGCGTCCTCGCGGGGGCCGACGACGTTGTTGCGGAACTCGCCGTCGTAGTGGCGGATCTGGCCCACGTAGTTGATGGTGTTGAGCTCGATGAGGCCACCGGTGTCGAGCCCCTCGCGCGGGACGTTCTCGTTCACCCGCAGGTCGCGGATGAAGTTGTGGTGGACGTGGACGCAGTTGCCGTTCCAGTTCAGCGCCAGCTCGCCGTCGACGTAGTTGCCGGTGATGACCACGCAGGCGTCGGTGTCGCCCAGGTAGAGGCTGCCGCTGATGGCGTAGCCCGAGATGACGTAGGGGTCGGCGAGGGTGCCGGTGCCGGAGCGCACGCCCGCCTTGGGGGTGAAGGCGTGGTCGCCGCGGATGTCGATGCGGCTGACCTGCTCCAGGCTCTTGGCGTCCTCGGCGGTGGGAGTGCTGCCCATCGCGGGCGCGAAGCGGGGGCGCTCCATGCCGAGCTGGGCGTCGTGGGCGTCGCCGGCCATGCCGTGGTGGACGGCCGCCTCGTCGGCGCCGGGGCCGGCGGGGTGGCGGCCCAGCACGGCGTCCAGGAGGTCGTCCACGGGGTCGGCGGGGTGGCTGGAGGCGACGGCTGCGCCGGCGGCGGTGAGCAGGCCGGCCAGGAGGGTTGCGAACAGGGGGGTTTTCATGCGGGCGTCTCCTGCAGGACGTCACGCGTTTCCGGACTTACTTAACCTGATTGGTGACCGCATCCGAACCGCGGCCCCGGGGACGCTCCCCGTTGCCCGGCGCCGATTGTTTATGAGGTAGGGCCGGGTCGCGCGCCTGGGAACCATGTCCAAGAAGATTGTCCACGTCGTCGGCACCGGCACCATCGGCGAGCCCCTCATCGCGCTGTTCGCGGACAAGGCCAAGGAGCTCGGCATCGACGAGGTCACCTTCAACAAGCGCACCCCGCAGTTCACCGACCGCGCCAAGATCCAGGACCTCATCCGCAAGGGCGCCAAGCTGGCCACCACGGCGGACCAGAAGGCGAAGTTTGAGGAGCTGGGGATGCAGGTCAGCTTCGGCATGGAGGAGGCCATCCAGCGCGCCACCGTCGTCATCGACTGCACCCCCGAGGGCGCCGGGATGGAGAACAAGCAGAGGTTCTACCAGCCCAGCGACGCCCCCGGCCGCGGATGGATGGCGCAGGGCTCCGAGTTCGGCTTCGGCAAGCCCTACGCGCGCTGGATCAACGACGGCGTGGTCGACCCCGCCAAGGACCGCTTCACCCAGATCGTCTCCTGCAACACCCACAACATCGCCGCCGTGGTCAACGCGGTCGGCCTGGTGGACGGCAAGGACAACCTGGCGGAGGGCAACTTCGTCTGCATCCGCCGCGCCAGCGACGTCTACGAGGACAAGAGCCTCGGCAGCCCCGAAGTGGGCTCGCACAAGGACGAGCAGTACGGCACCCACCACGCCCGCGACGTGGCGCACCTCTACAAGACGCTGGGCCTCGACCTCAAGCTGTTCAGCAGCGCCATCAAGGTGCCGACGCAGTACATGCACACGCTCTACTTCGACATCCGCGTCAAGAAGGCGGTCACGAAGGACGCCATCAAGAAGCGCTTTGCGACCCTGCCCGGCCTCGCGGTGACGCACAAGAAGTCCGCCAACTCGGTCTTCGCCTTCGGCCGCGACCACGGCTACATGGGCCGCATCCTCAACCAGACCGTCCTCGCGCTCAACACCGTGGCGGTCCTGGAGGGCGGCCACCGCGTCGTCGGCTACTGCTTCACCCCGCAGGACGGCAACTCCCTGCTGTCGTCGGTCGCCATGACCCTGCGCTACCTCTACCCGCAGGACTGGGAGAAGCGCATGACGGTCTTCGACCGCTACCTGTTCCGCGAAGTGTGAGCCAGCCAGGCTCAGCGTCGCGTCCGCTGGCTTAGCTCTCTGCTACCGCCAGCTGCCGCCAGCTTCGAGCCCCGAACCCTTCACGCGGGGTGGGCGCTCCAGGGGTACTCGAGGGGGAGGTAGTGGCCCCGCTCCTCAAGCAGCTTCACGCTGTCGCCGTGCAGCTCGAGCACGATGCTGGCGCTGTTGTCGGTCGGGTCCAACTCCATGAGCGACTGCTTCCCGTCCGCCGTCGAGACCAACTCGTAGGTGCCGTCCGGGACGTCCCCGACGTCGACGTACTCGTCGGTCAGGAGGGACTCGTAGTAGTCGTAGTAGCCCCGGCTGATGCCCATCGACCACCCGGTGTCGCCGGGAATCTGGCAGTTCTGCTGGGCGTTGGAGCCGCCCGACGGATCGACGTCGTGAGCGTCCATCTTGCCCCAATCCAGGAAGCAGAAGCCCTGCTTGTGGTGGCTCGTGACCTCGGCGCCGCGCAGGCCGGTGGCGGGGTCGTAGCGGAAGAGCTGGAAGTGCGCCAGGCCGGCGTAGTGCCAGTGCTTGTGGGTGATGTGGAACGCGGCGGGGCCGGCGTCGCGCTCGGTGTGGGTGCCGTCCTCGTTGTAGACCCACTGCACGAACCGCCCCTCGCCGACGGCGGAGAGCTGGGCGACGAGCGCGGTGGCGGCGCGGTCAAGGGCGAGGTGGACCTCCACCGGGCCGTCGCCCGTGTTCGCGATGCCGTTGGAGAGGCGGAGGCACCTCTGGGCTCCTTGTTCCCCCGACTCCACCGCGTCGCAGGGGCCGACGTGGATGTCGAGGGGGACCATCGTGACCAGGTTGGGCAGGACCTCCGGGCCGGTGCCGCGGCGCTCCCCCAGCGAGAGGAAGCGCACCTCTAGGGTGTAGGCACCACTGCCCTCGAGGTCGAGGCTGTACTCCCCCGCCATGGGGAAGAAGGACTGGATGCGCCAGTCGTCGAAGCCGCGCTGCGGCAGCGTGGCGTTGCCGGCGGGCGGGACGAGATGGGGCATGACACCGGCCGAGCGCGTTCCGTTCCAGGAGACGCGGAGCTCCAGCCAAGCCGTCTTGCTGGGCACCGTGGTGTTGTCAAGCTGGAAGAGCATGCCGGGGCAGGGGCAGGCGTCCGCCTTGAGGATGGGGTGCCCGGAGGCCAGCGTCCCCAGGTCCACCCGGGGAGGCGGCGCGGGCGCAGGCGGGCCGATGGCGACCGGCGGGACGGGGACAGGGGGCGCGGGAGGAGTGGTCTCGTTGGGGGCCGGCGGCCCGGTGGCGGTGGCCGAGCCGGTGCCCGACGCGGTCGGGGAGGGCGGGGTGTGCGCCTGCGTCGAAGCGCAGCCCGCCAGGACCAGCGCCAGGATTGCCAGCGCGGCGAGGGCGGCGTTGGCGCGGGAGGCTGCCCGGGCAGCGTCGCCGTGACGGTCTGACTGAGGCGCTGTGGGGACCATGGCCAACCCTTTTCCTGCCCGCCGCCCGGGCCGTCGGCCTGGGGAGGCCAGGCTGCCGGAAGCGGGGCGAGCAAGGCACGACGCACGCGGGGCTATCTAATGCTTATGGACACAGGTCCGTGAACCTATGATTTCGCCGAAATCCGCATCTGCAGACGCTGGCGCGGGTCTTTCTCCTCCTGGAGCGGGGGGCGCCGGCAGGGAGCCCGCCCCCGATAGGCTGAAGGGGACGGCCGGTGTGGAGCGAATCGTGTCCACCAAGACGCGCTGGTTCCAGGAGCGGCAGAAGGAGGGATACTACCGCCTGGCCAAGAAGGAGGGCTACCGGGCCCGCAGCGCGTACAAGCTGATGCAGATCAACGAGAAGTACAACATCCTCCGCCCCGGCTCGGCGGTGGCGGACCTGGGCTGCGCCCCCGGCGGCTGGAGCCAGGTCCTGGTGGAGCAGGTGGGGGAGGGCGGCGTCGTCATCGGCGTCGACCTGCAGCGGGTCAAGCCCATCCCGGGCGCCCGCTTCATCCACGGCGACTTCATGCGCCGCGAGACCCACGACCGCCTGGCCGCGCTGCTGGCGGAGACCAAGCGCAAGGACCTGGACGCCGTGGTGTCGGACATGGCGCCCGACATGAGCGGCAACTACGAGCTGGACCAGGTGCGCTCCGTGCAGCTCGCCGAGATGGCGCTCGACTTCGCGGAGAGGCACCTGCGGGAGGGCGGGCACTTCGCCTGCAAGGTGTTCGAGGGCGCCGACTTCCAGGGGTTCCGCACCCTGGTGCGCGGGCGGTTCAAGTCGGTCTACCAGTACCACCCCGCGGCGAGCCGCAGGTCCAGCAGCGAGGTCTACCTCGTCGCCAAGGGGTTCAAGGGGAAGGAAGAGGCGGACGACGCGCCGGCGGCCTGACCGAACCACGGATTCCACGGAACAAGGGAATCCGCTCCATCCGCGAAATCCGCGGTTCCGTCGGCTCGCTTCGGCCCCACCAAACCGCGGATGACGCGGATTGCGCGGATACGAGTTGAATCGAGGCCGTCCATGGTCCGTGGTTCGGTCGGCTAGGCGAACGTGCGAATCAGGTCCGTCCGCGTGACGATGCCCTGGATGGTGCCGTTGTCGGCGACCACCGGCAGTGCGCCCACGTGCTCCTTGAGCATCTTCTGGGCGGCCTCCTTGGCGCTCATCTCGGGGTGCCCCGTGACCACGTCGCGGCGCATGTAGGAGCCGACGTCGAGGTCGCGGATGTTGACCCGCTGGACGTGGGCGTCGGCGGTCTTGAGGCTCGCGAAGGCGCCGGCGATCTCGTGCTCGGCGATGATGCCCTTGACCTTGCCGCCCTCCAGGACGGGGAGGCGGGCGATGTCGTTGTCGAGCAGCAGGCGCCGCGCGTGGATGAGCCGCTCCCCGGGGGAGACGGCCTTGAGCTCCTTCTTCATCAGGGCCGACAGGGGCGCCTTGGACTCGACGAGCCGCAGCAGGTCGGCCTTGGTGACGACGCCCACCAACTTCGTGCCCTGCACGACGGGGACCATCGTGAGGCCGGGCTTGCCGACGTCCTCCAGCAGGACGTTCAGGTCCTCGTCCGGGTGGGCGACGATGAAGTCCTTCTCCATGACGCTGCTGGCGTGCAGGGTGGTGAGCTGGACGGCCTTGTTGTGCTGGCGGCCCAGCTTGTCGGCGATGTGGCCGTCGGTGACGATGCCGACCAGGTTGCCGTTCTCGACGACGGGGATTTTCGTGACGTTGCGCTCCTCCATCAGGTGGAGGACATCCTTCAGGTTGCGGTCCTTGGACACCGTGACAATGTCGGTGGCCATGACGTCTCGGACTTTCATGGTGGTGACCTCAGTTCAAGTGGGGCAAGGGGGGAGACGGCCGGAGGGTCCGGCGGTGGGCCTGCGGGGCATCGGCTTGTCTGCCAGAGGTCGTCCCCGGAGCCAGAAGTGGCCCGCCAGGGAGGCCGGGGAATCCCCGTTGCCTGCCCTGGAGGGTGCGTATACCCGTTTGGCGGAACACGCATCCCTGTCTATGTCGCTCAAGGAAGATAAGGTGTGGGGAAAGGCCGGGGAATCCTGGATGGTTTCACCCTCCTCCCCTGTCGGCGCCATGAGGGACAAGAGTAGTTTCAGCTTCTAGTGCCCCTCGACCCGACCCTCCCCGTGCCCGTCCGTGCGCCAACCCAGGATGCCCAAAAACGCGCAGCCGCGAACGGGTTAGGGAAGCCGAAAAAGCGGGTGAACCGCTCCGCCAAGGGGACCGCCATCGAGCTGGCCGCCCTGAAGCTGCTGGAGGCGGAGGGCTACAAGGTCCACCGCTGCGTCCGCACGGGGGTCAAGCGCGGCCCCTTCTACTACAGCCAGTCCAACGACGTCTTCGGCTGCATCGACCTGGTGGCGAAGAGGAAGGGGGAGCGGACCCGCTGGATCCAGGTGACGGCGGACTCCGGCATCGGCCGCAAGAAGCACGACCTCGCGGAAGTCCCATGGGACCCGCTGTACGATTCCGTGGAAATCTGGCGCTGGGTCGGCGGCGGCACCCGCAAGCACAAGACCACCGGCGAATGGCTGTCCCGCCAGTACTTCCAGGTCTACCACCTGGATGATGGCTTCGCGCTGCGCCCCGACCGCCGCGTCCTTGCCGAGCCCGGCACCGGTACCCAGGCGCAGGACCCCGACAACCGCTCGCTGTGGGAGGTCTCGGCGTGAACCTTCGACGTAGCAGGGATTTCGGGGAGCGTCCACGGAACCTGAATCCGCGAAATCCGCGGTTTGGTCGGCACGGCTTCTCCCCAACGAAACCGCGGATGGCGCGGATCCCCGCGGAACCCCAAAATCCGTGGCATCCGTGGTTTGGTCGGCACGAAGCAACGCCAACGCCTCGAAAGGTTCCCCGAACTCCCCGCACTTCCTGCTTCGTCGGGCGGGTGGTCGCATGAGTCCGCCCCTCACATCACTCGACGACCTCGACGGCGTCGGCCCCCAGCTTGCCGCCGCCCTCCGCAGCCACTTCAAGGGGGACACCAAGGCCCTCGACGCCGCGCGCCGCAGCGACGTCGCCGCCCTCGCCCAAGTGCCCGGCATCTCCGAGCGCAAGGCCATCGACCTCATCCGGCAGGTGCAGGGGCTCGGCGGCGCCGACCGCTTCCTCGCCACGGCCGCCGCGCGCAAGGTCCACGACGAACTCATCGAGCGCATCGCGTCGTTCGCCGCCACCGCGCACGGCCGCAACCGCCTCCGCCTCCTCGCCCCGCTGCCGACGCAGGCCGAGGCCGAGCGCAGCGCCCAGGCGGTGATGCGGCACAAGGCGATGGTGGCCGGCCTCGACCGCGACGAGGTGCGACGGCTCCTGCGCAAGGTCCGCGACCCCGCCACCCCGCAGCCCCGCTTCGAGCCGACTCGGATGGTCCTGTGCGAGACCGAGGAGATCCAGGAGCGGCTGCTGCGGCTGGACTTGCAACGCTGGGCCGCCGTCGGCGGGCAGCGCGACCTTGAGCAAGCCGCTGAGTACGACCTGGTGCTGTTCCTCTACGACGAGGGCATGGACCTCAACGGCCTGGAGAACGTCGTGGAGGTCCCCGGCACCGCACCGCCCGAGGCCATCGCGCCCGAGGCCACCGTCGCGTGGTTCGCCGCCAACCACGAGCCCGTCGCGGCGGCCGCCAGCCTCGCCCAGATGCTTGGCCGCCCTACGAAGGCCGCCGAGGCGCTGGAGGTCTTGGCCACCGCGCAGCAGGCGCAGGCCACGCCGGTCCAACTGCGCGCCCACGTCGAGGCCCTCCGCCCCGTGCTCGACGCCCGCCTCAAGCAGCGCCTCGCCACCATCTCCGTCACCGGCGCCGAACTCATGGAGTCGCTCGGCCGCCGCATCCCTGCGCCCGTCCAGAAGGCCATTGACGAGGTGCTGGCGGAGGGGCGCAAGGAACTCTCGCAGGCCACCGGATGCAACGTGCAGCCGTTCCTCCCCACCGCGCCCATCACGGTCGACGACGAGGAGCTTGGGAAGGTGGAGCGCCAGTTGCAGACCCGTGGCCGCATCGAGGGGTTCAACGCGCTCTGCCGCGCCGCCAAGCGCCTCGCCGCGCTGCGCCCCGCCGTCGAGGCCGAGCTGAAGGCGTGGCAGGCGTTCGACGTCGACTTCGCCCTCGGCTGCTTCGCCCACCGCTTCAGCCTGGAGCCCGCCCGCTTCGGCGTCGCCCTGGCGCTGGAGGACTCCATCCACCTCGACCTCGCGGAGGCGGAGGGGGCGCAGCGCATCGCCTACCACGTCGGCCGCGAGGAGAACGTGGCGCTGCTGACCGGCGCCAACTCCGGCGGCAAGACGACGCTGCTGGAGCACATGGCCCAGCTTGCCATCCTCGCCCGCCTCGGCCTCCCCGTCGTGGGCCGCGTCGAGGTTCCCTGGGTCGAGGAGCTGCACTACGTCACCGCGCGCCGCAGCCTCGACGCCGGCGCCTTCGAGTCGTTCCTGCGCGGCTTCATGCCGCTGGCGATGCCCGGCCCGCGCCGCCTGGTCCTGGCCGACGAGGTGGAGTCGGTGACGGAGCTTGAGGCGGCCGGCCGCATCCTCGGCTTCTTCCTCGACCGCATCGCCACCGGCGACTCGCTCGCGGTCCTGGTCAGCCACATGGCGCCGCAGATTCTCCAGCACTGCCACGCCCCCGTCCGCGTCGACGGCATCGAGGCGACCGGCCTGGACGAGGAGAACCGGCTGGTAGTGGACCGCATGCCCCGCATGGGCGTCCTGGCGCGCAGCACCCCCGAGTTCATTGTCCAGCGCCTCGCCGCCACCACCAAGGGTGCGGAGCGGGAGCTGTACGGCGAGTTGTTGGCCGCCTTCCGGAACCCGCCCCCCGCCGAGCCACGGATTGCACGGATTTCTCGGACCCGTGGCTCCGTGCCCCCCGTGGAACCCGTGGTTTCGGTGGGGGTCGACGAGGGCAAAACCCCAAAGCCGGGGCGGGTGTCGGCCACGGCGTGACCCGTCCCTGCGACGTGGAGGCGCTCAAGCAGTTGGCCCTCCTGGGCGCCATGGAGGAGCCCG
>JBHELM010000075.1:0-4898 GCA_046352715.1 Thermoplasmatota archaeon
GGCGCTCGTCGTGTTCACGATTGGGCACCGTGTGTGGCGCACCCGGATTCGGCAGGGCCGCTGAGGCTCCCCTGGCAGGGAGTTCGAGGATTCCGGGGATTGGACGGGGTTTCGCGCCCAAGAACCGCGGAAGCCACGGAAAGCGCGGAAGCTTGTTCCGTGGGTTCCGCGGCTTCCGCGGTTGGTCTCCCCGAAATCCTCGGAATCCCTGCTCGTGGGCGGCTAGCCGTGCCTGGCGCAGAAGCGGGACCCCGGCTGCGCCTTGTTCCTGCACGGCTCGCCCGACTTGGTGGTGGCCTGGCACCTGCCGTCCGGCTCGGGCCCGGGGGCCGCGGCCTTGCGGGGCTTCTTGGCGGACGCCTTGGGCGCGGGGGCTGGCTCGGCCTCCTTCGCCGCCTTCTTGGCGCGCTTCCTGGGCGCCGGCTCGGGGGGGGCCTCGACGATGGCCGCCGCGGACGCGACCGGGGGCGTGGCCTGCGCTGGGCGGGCGGGCTCGGCCTTGGGCTTGGCCTTGGGGGTGCGCTTGGCAGGCGCCTCGGGCGCCGCCTCCTGGGGAACGGGCGCGGGTTCCCGCAAGGGGGGAGAGGGCGGAGGCGGGGATTGCCGGACGCCCCGACGACGAAGCTGCGCCGCTCCGGGCGGGGCGCATTGAAGGGGTCGACGAGCGGGATGGCCTTGGGCTCGCCGAGCGGTCCCTTCTGCCGGCGGCCACCCCGGATGAACGGTGACGGGCCCTGCGGCTCGCGCGGTGCCTGGGTTTGCTGTGGCGGCGGCTGCGGCGGGCGCGGCTCGCGGGGCTGCTGCGGTTGGGCCTGGCGGGGGGCGCGCTGCTCCTCACGCGGCGGGTCGCGGGGCTGGTCGCGGCGGGGAGGCTGCTGCTCACGGCGGTCGCGCCCTCCGCGGCGGTCCCGGTCGCCCCGGCGGCCGCGGCGCTCCCAGCGCTCCACCTGCTGCGTGGGGACCGGGTCGGGGTAGTGGAAGCGGACCTTCTCCGTGATGGAGAGCAGTTCGTTGAAGGCGGCGTTGTCGTGCAGGGTGCGCTCGTCGCCCACGAGGATGAAGTTGCGGCGGGCGCGGGTGACGGCGACGTTGAGGCGGCGCTCGTCCTCCACGAAGCCGAGGCGGTGCTGCGGGTTAGAGCGCACCGTGGAGTAGAGCACCACGTCCCACTCGCGGCCCTGCGCGCCGTCCACCGTCGACACCTCGATGTCCGGGAGGCGGCGGCGCACGGCCTCGCGCTGCGCCTGGTAGGGCGTGAGGACCGCCATCGTCCAGCCGCGGTCGCGGCACTCGGGGCGGAACTTCTCGACGAGGGTGGCGATGGCCTCGACCTCGTAGTCGTTGGAGATGGAGCCGTTGCGCTGGCGCTCGTTCTCGCGGCCGGTGACGTGCTGGAACGCGGCCGCCGGCATCTGCGGGAGGCCCTCCTGCGCCGCGGCGGCGGGGTCGGTCTTGAGGCGGCCGCCGTAGTGGCGCTTGTTCGAGAACGCCACGATGGGCTCCCGCATGCGGAACTGCGTCTCCAGGAGGCGCGTGCGGCCGTGGCCGGTCAACTCCTCGATACGCTCGAACAGCGTGACGTCGAGGCCGGCCTCCTTGGCGTCCATCGACACCACCGTGGGCGGGAGCTGCTTGGGGTCGCCCGCGAGCACCAGGCGGCGGCCACGCAGCAGGGCGGCGAGGCTGGAGGGCGCGGTGGCCTGGCCCGCCTCGTCGTGGATGACGTAGTCGAAGATGAACGGCGTCATGCCGCCTTTGGGGTCGATGTAGCGGAAGGCGCCGTAGTTGGTGGTGGCCACGACGATGCCCTGCTCGGCGGCCCAGCGCACGAACAGCGGCGCGTCGAGCGGGTCGATGCGGGCGGCCTCGGCGGCCTCGTCACGGATGTTCGGGGCGTGGCCGACGCGGACGCACAGGGCGCCGTTGCGGCGCAGCCCGACCACGAGGTTGTCGACGGCGGCGTTGGAGTCGGCGGTGACGAGGACCGAGTGGCCGGCCTTCGCCAGCGCCATCGCCAGGTGGACGAGGGTGTGGGTCTTGCCTGTCCCTGGCGGGCCATGAATCAAGCGGACGCGGCCGCCGGAGAGGACGGTGTTGATGGCCTCGCGCTGCGAGCTGGTCAGCTCCTCCTCGCCCTCCAGGCCCTGCGCCTCGGCGGCGGGGGGGTTGGTCTCGCCCAGGAGGGAGGCGCGCAGCAGGCCGTCGGGGCCGTCGTCCACCGGCGCGGTGGCGCCCAGGGCGCGGATGGCGCCGTAGACCGCGCTGTGGTACGCCTCGAACACCTTGGCGTCGAACAGCAGGTTGACCGTGAGGTTGCGCGGCAGGTTGTGGCGGGGCGCGCCGCCGGGGACCTCGATGGTGATGCGGCGCGACGAGATGCGCGACACCAGGCCGCGGCACAGCTCGGAGCGCTCGCCCTGCTCCACCACGCCGACCTCGGAGCCGGGGGCGATGTTGGTGGGCGGGAAGCGGCCCTCGGCGGCCTCCAACGTCAGGGTGTCGGCGCTGCGGTCGACGAGGCGCAGGTTGGGCAGGGCCATGCCCTCGCGGCGGCGCTCGCGCTCGGGCTGGCGGGCGTGCATGTCCGCCAGGAAGTCGCGCTCGTGCCCCTCGGCGAGGCCAAGGGCGCTGTTCCACTCCTGCAGGACGGCCATCGCAGAGGCGCGGTTGCCGGCGGGGATGCGGGTCTTGTCCGCAATCTTGTGCAGCTTGGCCTCGTCGAGCGGGCCCTTCAGCTTGTGGCGCGCGCAGTACGCGGTCGCCGCCTCGAGGAGGGCGCTGCTGGGGAAGACGAAGCGCAGCTCGGGGTAGCGGCCCCACGCGGTGACGAGGTCCGACTTGACGGCGTTGGCGAGCGCCGCGAAGGCGCGGCCCCTCCAGGCGTGGCGGCGCGCGTCGTAGAGGCTCGGGTGCGGCAGGTCGGGCGCGACGGGCGTGAAGCGCGGGTGCGCGAGGCGCAGGAGGTGGAGCGGGCCGGACTCGGCGGCCACCAGGAGGGACGCGGCCAACCCGCCGACGGCGCGGGCCGCCTGCCGGATGCGCTCGGGAGGAATCTGCTCGCCGGCGTGGGCGTGCTGGGCGGCCTCGGCCACGATGGGGGTGAGGCGGTACAGCTCGTCGGCGGGGATGCCACGCAACGCCAGCGCGACGCCGACCAGGGACTCCAGGTCCTCGGGGCTCATCGCGTCGCCGGGCTTCTCCGCCAGCAGGAGGCCGGCTACGACGCGGTCGATCTGCGTGGCCGCCATGCGCCACTTGTCGTTCCACGGCGGGACGCGGCACAGGTCCACGGGGACCGGCAGCACCACGGCGTCCTCGACGGCGCCGGGCTTCTGCAGGGTCTTGAACGCCACCGTGGCGATGCGCAGGATGGACTTGGCGTCCGCATTGGGGGTGGCGAGGAGCCAGGCGGTGGGCAGCGGACTGCCCTCGGCTTCGGCGTGCTTGTCGGGAAGCTCGGGAAGCCTGAGCGTGGCCGCGGCGCCCGGGATGGGCACGCCCTCGGTCATCACCAGGAGGCCCGGCGTCTCCTTGGCGCGGCGGGTGGCGACGTCGCGGGCGCGGCTGCGGAAGAAGGGCCCGGCCTCGACGTGCGGCAACCTGGTGGGGATGTCGGTCGGCTCCCACGGCCCCTGCGGCCCGCCGAAGCGGCCGTCGAGCCCGGAACCCCGCTGGGGTTCCGGCCTCAGCATCTCCACGTGCAGGCGGTACTGGATGCGGGGGAGGATGCCCCAGTCGCGCGCCTGGTCCTCGGTGCTGCGGTAGAGCAGGGGGCCGAAGGCGCGGCTCCACGGCCGGGTGGAGAGGAGGTCGATGGCGCTGGGCTGGCGCGACAGGGAGAAGCGGTGGCGGAAGGGGCTCTCCAGCAGCGCCTCGCCGAGCGCCTGGCTCACGCCGTCCGCGTCGAGCAGGACCAGGAGGCCGGTGCTGGCGAAGCGGCCCCAGGTGGCCAGCGGGACCGTCTCCAGCTCCTGCAGGTCGGCCACGACGAGCGAGCCGTCGTTGCGCGGCTCGAGGAAGTGGTGGTCCACGAGGGACGCGGGGGTGAGGTGGAAGCGCTCCCGCAGGGTGGAGCGGATCTCCTCCGCCTCGGAGGGGTGGCACGCAACCAGGACGTTCGTCGTCGGGGACTCGTTGACCAGCTCCGCCATCACGGCGTAGGGCAGGTCGCCCATCGGCAGGCCCAGCGACAGCGCGACAAGTCCAGTACGGCCGCCACTCTGCCACGCCTCGAAGGCGCTACGCTGCCAGGGATACGGAAGCTCGGCCCCCTCGATGCGGCCCAAGGCGTTCGACTCGCCGCGGGCCCGGTTCTGCGCCGCGCGTCCCTCGGCTTCCTTCACAGCGTCCGCCCGGCAGAGGGCGCACGTCAGGCGCAGGTTGCCGTGGGGGCAGTAGCGGGAGACCGCCATGAGGCTCCAGTCTCGGAGAGGCAAGTGGACGACGAGGGCACAGCACCCAATCCGTCGGGGAAAAGGAAAGACGCCCGGACGCGACGCGCTTGGGCGAGGAAGGGAGTGGTGGACAGCGATGGGGTTTCCCGTCGGCTCGCGCACGACAGTACAAGGCCCAACGCAGAGCTGCTTAACTTCTGTGTTCGGAATGGGAACAGGTGATCCAGCTCGCTATGGCCGTCCAACCACAAGTGTGAATGGAGACAACCCCTCACGCGGGAGGAGTGTCTCCGCGTGCATACGCAACCTTTTGGAAGCAGAAAGTCGAAGCCAAACTCAATTTGACCTGACGACATTCAGAAATGTCAGAATGGACGTTTCGTAAGGGCGGGCTGAACACCTCGTTGCCTCGGTGCGTACACCCCCCTCCGATCAAACCCGTCTTCTACGGGAGTCCTAAGTCGCCTCGTCTCGACGCGGGTTTCACGCTTAGATGCTTTCAGC
>JBHELM010000076.1:0-5683 GCA_046352715.1 Thermoplasmatota archaeon
ACTTGCAGGAGAAGCCCAGGCCGAGGAAGAGGGCCGCCAGCAGGACGCCCCGCCGCGTCGGCTGCGTGGCGAAGTAGGCGGCCACCACCGCGAACCCGGCGGCGAAGATGTCGAGGAGCGCGATGCGGCTGGAGGAGAGCAGCAGGTCGTCCAGCAGCGCGAACGAGCCGGCCAGGACGCCGGCCAGGTGGCTCTGGAAGAGGCGGCGCGCGGCCAGGGCGGTGAAGGCGACGGTGGCGATGCCCATGACGGCGCTGGGGGCGCGCCACGCCCACGGGTTGCCCTTCTCTCGCAGCGTCTTGGTGAAGGCGTCGTAGCAGGCCTTGCCATCGGGGAACTCTTGGGGAGCCTCCCCCGCTTCCACGAGTTGGCAGGTTTCCTTGCGGCCGCCGTCGGGGTCGCGGCAGCCGGTGAAGGTGGCATGCGTGCTGTCGTAGCCGTGCACGGCTGCGTAGAGGACGAGCTTGGCCAGCGGGGGATGCTCGTAGTTGAGCGGCCGGTGGGGCAGGGTGGCATCGTTGGCCCAGCAGGGGTCCTCCCAGATGCCGGCGTCCATCTGGTGCGCGACGCTGACGTAGTAGTGCTCGTCGAAGTAGACGTCGCGGATGCCGTCCAGCGCGGTGAAGTAGAGGCCGCCCGAGAGGATGACCAGGACGACGATGGGCAGCCAGGTGCGCAGCTTGGGGCGGCCGCCGCCGGCGTAGGTGAAGTGGAGGTTGCCGCCATAGTTGACGCCGAAGGCGACCAGGACGGCGATGCCCTGCACGAGCAGGTAGTTCATGCCGACCATGTAGGCCAGCACGAAGGTGACGGCGAGGTTGACGACGGCACCCGCGACGCTCACGAGCTGGAACATGCCCAGCCGCGCCAGCCAGGGGGCGTCGCGCCGGTCCCGGAACGTGAAGAGGTCGTTGAGGACGAAGTTGCTCAGGATGGAGGCCTGGATGGCGATGGCGGTCGCCAGCAGGTCATCCATGCGCAGCAGCCCGTGCAGGACGAACAGGACGGCGAGCGTGACCACGACGCCGCTCAGGCCCACCGCCATGAAGCGCAGGGCGCGGTGGTTCTCCTTGTGGTGCAGGCCGAGGTCGAGCAGGTGCAGCATGTACTGCACCAGGACGGCGCCGCCGAGCTTGGAGTCCCCCTCGCGGCGGGTCTGGAAGCGGTAGCCCACCTCCTGGACGCGGCGGAACTCGCACTTCGCCAGCAGCTCGAGGAGGATCTTGTAGCCCTGCGGCTGCAGCGCCAGCGTGTCGACCCGCTCGCGGCGCACCAGGAACAGGCCGCTCATCGGGTCGCTGATGTGGTGCTGGCGGATAGGGGGCAGCGCGAGCTTGGCCAGCGCGGCGGCGCCGCGGCTGATGGTGCGGCGGACGATGCCGAACTCGCCCTCGGTGCCCTCCGTGGCGTAGCGCGAGCCCACCACGAGGTCGGCGTCGGTGGCGACCGCCTTGTCGAGCAGGCGGCGCACGGCGGCGGGCGGGTGCTGGAAGTCGGCGTCCATCACCGCCACGAAGGTGCCCTGCGCCTCCTGGATGCCCCGCACCACGGCGGTGGCAAGGCCGCGCTCGGCGGTGCGGACGATGACGGTGGGCCGCGCCGGGTGGACGCGCGCCCGCTCCGCCGTGCCGTCCTTGGAGTTGTCGTCGACGACGAGGAACTCCGCGTCCACGCCCTCGAACGCGACCTGGAGCGCCGACAGCAGTGGCCCGATGTTCGCCCCCTCGTTGTACGTGGGGATGACGACGGAGACCAGGGGGGCCAACAGGCGGCCCACCGGGTCATGGTAGAAAAACGCCTGGAAACCGATGGGGGAAGAAAGGGAAAAGGCGCAAGGGACCGCTTACGCAAGCCGGCGGCGGGCGAGGGCCAGCGCCACCGCGACCGTGCCGAGGGCCACCACGAGGCCGGGGGCCGGGATGGAGCCCTTGGTCTTCGTGTCGCCCGCCGTGCCGGAGGAGCCGTCGGCGGCGGGGCCGCTGGGGTTCACGCCGAGGCCGGGCACCGGCTGCGTGTTGATGTCGCTGAGCTTGGTCGCCTCCGACGTGAAGGCGGTGACGAGGTAGTGCGTCGAGGCGGGGGCCTTCTGCACGATGGTCGTGGTCGAGGCGTCGACCGTGAGGACAAGCGCCCACGGCGAGTCGTGCGACCACACCTGGTAGCCCAGGACGCCGGGCTGCGCGGGCCACGCCACGATGTTGTTGCCGTCGGCGTCGCGCGTCACCGTGAGGCCCGCCTGCAGCGCCTGGTTGATGGCGTCGAGGCTGGGGGGCGTGCTGGTGGGGGTGCTGGTGGCCGTCGCGGTCTCCGTGGCGGTGGCGGTCTCGGTCGCCGTGCTGGTCGACGTCGAGGTGGGGACGGTCACCGGCGGGCTGCTGCCGCCGCCCGAGCTGCCGCCGCCGGAGGCGACGCCGGAGCCGGAGAGGCGGACGGCGGCGAGGGGCGGCTGCGGGAACGTGGCGAGGGCGGGGGTGCCGGGGGGCAGGGCGTAGAGGACGTCGCCGGTGTCGAAGACGCCGTTGAGGTTGTCGTCGTGGAAGCCGACAGTCCAGGTGCCGAGCCCCAGGTAGGCGGTGCCGGAAGTGAGGTCGCTGTTGCCGGAGAGGACGATGGTGCCGGCGCTGAAGGTCTGCGCGCCCGCGGTGACGCCGGAGAGGCGCAGGTCGTAGGTGGACAGGATGGCGTCCGCGCTGCCGCCGAGGCCGACGCCTGCGTTGTTGACGTAGACGGCGTCGTTGAGGGTGTAGCCAGTGATGCCGTCGACGTCGCGCGCGGCGATGCGGCTGGCCAGGGAGGCCCCGTCCGCGACCATCGTGGCCGTCAGCTCCTGCGTGTCGGAGCTGGTCAGCACCGAGCCGGCAGCGAGGGCGGCGAACGCGGTCAGGCGCGCGTCCTGCACCGTGGGCGTGGCGCCGTCGGTGGAGGCGTAGAACGTGTCGTCCGCCACCGAGGAGGCGTCGTTGCGGTTGTAGCGCAGCAGGAGGCCGCCCGCGGTGGGGAGGTCCATCAGGCTGGGGACGAAGTCGGCGCCGCTGGCCAGCACGCGCTGCCCCATCGTGGGCGAGACCTGCACGTCGCCCAGCAGGAGGCGGCCGGGGCAGCCCGCGGCGGGGCAGCGGC
The DNA here is from genome assembly GCA_046352715.1 of Thermoplasmatota archaeon. GTDB lineage: Archaea > Thermoplasmatota > E2 > JACPAO01 > JAHFTW01 > JAHFTW01. Next base: position 3,121 of record JBHELM010000076.1, read on the forward strand.
TGAGGTAGAGGATGTCGGAGGCGTGCAGGCCCTCGTTGGCGCAGGCGCTGGCGGCGCAGGAGACCTGGCCGTCCACGGCGACGCCGCCGAAGCCGCTGCCGGTGGCGACGCGGAGCGCGTAGTCCTCGTCGTTGACGATGGCGTCCTTGGAGTAGAACACCGTCTCGCCGCGGTTGCGGTCGATGGTGGTGTCGGTGCCAGTGACGCGGAAGTCGGAGCCCGCCGTCTTGAAGGTCGTCGTGAGGAAGGCGCAGTCGGCGGGGCCAGGGCAGGCGATGGGGGTCGCGGAGTCGGGGGCGAGGGCGGAGTCGGTGCCGGCGTGCAGGATGAAGTCGCCCGAGTTCACGCACATCGAGGTGCCGACGGCGCCGCAGCCGTTGGCGGTGGTGCCGACGTCGCGGTAGACGGACTCGGTGACGGGGTCCCACTTGCTGTCGAGATTGGCGTCGTGGTAGATGATGGTCGGGACGGTGTTGAGCGCGATCTCGCTGGCGCCGTCGTTGTTGAGCTTGCGGATGGCCCAGGCGCCGGCGTCGGGGTTCTTCGTGGAGCCGGCGAACGCCGTGATGTCGGCGTCCGAGGTGCCCACGACGCTGCCGGCGGCGAAGCTGGAGGCGCCCGCCGTGGCGGCGGTGAGGCGCTGGTCGCCCGCGGTGACGGTCAGCAGCGCGCCGCCGCCGAACGCCGCCGGCTTGTCCATGTAGACCGGGTCGGTGAGGTCGAAGCGGGTGTTGCCGTTGACGTCCACGTAGTAGACGAGGGCCACCAGGTCGACGGGGGCGGCCTGGAAAGCCGTGCCCTGGAAGGCCGTGGTCGCCGAGGTGACGCGGGTGCCGGCGGCCGGCGAGCTGGCGGGCGGGATGGCCGTGCAGGTTGCCGTCGTGGAGTAGAGCAGGACGTCGTTGGGCTGGACCACGCCGGTGAGGCCGGGGGTCTCAAACTCGCGGAAGTGGGCCACGAGGCGGTCGCAGTTGGAATCGCCAGCGCCCAGGCGGATGTAGCCGAGCGTGGGCGCCGTGCTGAAGCAGCCGGAGGTGATGGGGCCCGCGCAGAGGACCTCGGGCTCCACGAGGTAGTCCACGGAGCTGCGCAGGATCTTGGCGCCGAACGCGCCCGCGCCGCCGGCGCCCGCGAAGAGGACCGCGTCGGCGATGTTGGGCGACAGCGGCGCCGGGGTGGCGGCGGGGAGGTGGGAGACCAGCACGGCGTCACCGGTGTCGACGGCGGTGTTGAGGTTGGCGTCGTAGTGGCGCAGCTCGAAGTCGCCCGCGCCCTGCAGGATGGCCGAGGAGACGCAGGCGGCGCCCGTGGGCGGCGAGCCGGTGCAGTCGGGGTAGAGGCCGTTGTTGTTGGCGATGTTGGACTGGTCGGTCGAGCCCACCGCCACGATGGTGCCGGCGGCGAAGGATTGCGCGTCCTGGCCCGAGCCGGAGGTGGTGGTGAGGCGGATGTCGCCCTGCGCCAGGGTGGTGTCGGCGCTCCACGCCAGCAGGTCTCCGGCGGACCAGCCGGGAATGCCGTCCGCCTCGAGGAAGCGCAGGTTGGCGGCGAGGGGGGCGCAGCCGGCGGCGAGGTCCGGGTGGACCGAGTTGAAGGTCAGGCCGACGTCGGTGTCGCTTGCGGCGACGATGGTGCCGGCGGTGCGGCTCTCCGCGGTGGTGAGGCGGATGTCGAACGAGGCCACCGTGGTGCCGGCGCCGTCGACGTTGACGTAGAACAGGTCATCCAGCCCCGAGCCGGTGGTGCCGGTGTCGCGGGCGCACAGGGTGGCTCCCGCGACGGCCGTCGCCGTGTACTGCGGGTTGAAGTCGGCGTTGCCCGACAGCACCTTCGACCCCATGGTGCCGAAGGAGATGCCTTCGGAGGCGGGCACGAGCGTGAGGACGAGCAGGAGCGTCAGGAACAGCGGGAAGGTTCGCATTTCGTTTTCGCCTGGCCTGCATTCCCGTTTTCGATATAAAGAGTGGCGACTTGCGCACGGAGTCGGCCAGGAGTCGCGGTGCCCCATGGAGGACAAAAAGAAACGAAAGAAAAAGAGAGAAAAAGGAAGAGGGACCGCTTGCGCGGCGGTGCAGGCTTACAGCTTGCGGCGGACCAGGACCAAGGCCACGGCGAGCGCGCCGACCAGGGCCACGAGCTCCAGGCCCGGGGTCGGGCTGCTGCTGGTGCTGGTGGGGGCCGCGGTCTGCGTGCTGCCCGTGGTGGGGGCCGCAGTCGTCGTCATGGTCGACGTCGAGGTGCCCGTCGAGGTGCCCGTCGAGGTCCCGGTGGAGGTGCCCGTCGAGGTGCCCGTCGAGGTCGAGGTGCCACTGCCGCCGTTGGAGCCGCCCGAGACGACCGCGGGGCCACCGAGGCGGACGCTGTTCAGGGTGAACAGCGAGCCCGCGGCGGTCGCAGCGGCGACCGGCATCAGGTACGGCGAGTCGCCCGAGGTGAACGCACCGGCCAGGCTCAGGTCAGCGTCGAACCAGCCGTAGCTGGGGCCAGCGGCGAACGTCACCAGGGTGGCGGCGCCGTAGCTGACGAAGTCCGAGTCGCCCGCGAAGACGTAGGTGCCGGCAGC
>JBHELM010000077.1:0-5450 GCA_046352715.1 Thermoplasmatota archaeon
GCACCAGTCCAGGCGTCAAACCTAGTGCCCGCCTTTGCGCCATGAATGCCCGACGGACTCCTTTTGCTCAAGGCGCAGCAGTTGCCTTCTTCGCGCATTTTGGTAATGCCGGCCCGGAGGAATTGGATGCAGGAGCGCGTACAGAAGCCCTTGCCATGCTTGCGGCTTGGATGGCCGTGGGACTGGCACTGGGAAGCAGCCGTGGTAAATCACCATTCCAAGGGGGAAAATGATGTCAGCGAGTTGGCAAATCGGCGCGGGGTCGTGGCAGCCTCGGGGTGTAATTTTGGACAATTCCAACCCGTGGGTCGTGTAGCTTGGCAGATTGCGCTCTGCCGAGGTTCTTACCACGAATCGTGTTCTTGCCTTGACTCGATGAGTCGAGGCGCTCTATGCGAACGCTACCCTTTGCAGCGACCCTTCTGATTGCCAGCTTGGCTGTCCCCGCCTTTGCTGCGCCCCCAGGGAACTACTCGATCACCTTCGAGTACGTCACCGCGTCGTACTTCGACTTCAAGGACGGCGTCGGCATCGCTGACCCGGCTGACCAGAACAACCCGTGCACCGCCCTGCTGCTGGGCCTGCGTGGCATCCAGCCCCTGGCCGAGACCTGGGAGGTCGACCAGAACATGGGCACCAACCTGAACGGCCCCGGCGTGGGCATCAGCAACCTGGTCCCGCCCCTGGCCGCCGTCGGCGGCTGGCTCCCGGCCAGCGGCGGCATCGACGTCGGCGTCGACTGCCCCATCCCTGGCTCCCCGGTCTCCACCCCCGGTGACGACCACTCGCTGTGGCTCGTCTGGAGCGGTGTCAACTGGCGCAGCGCCCAGGCCGACTCGTCGACCCAGATCAGCCTCTGCACCCAGCAGACCTTCGCCTCCAGCAGCCCCGGCTGCCTGGCGATCCCGACCAACAACATGCTGCTGATCGCGGCGGCGTGCGCCAACGGCGGCGCCACCTTCGGCCACGACTACACCGACCAGAAGGGCAAGTACCTCGCCGGCACCCCCTTCGACACCCTCGCCCTGAAGAACGACCAGATCTTCTGCGCCACCCGCAGCTCGGCCAACTACACCAACACGGTGCAGGACTTCACCGCCGGCGGCGCCTCGCAGACGTTCGACATCATCAAGAACGAGGCGGTCGTCAACAACCTGTCGGGCAGCACCTACATGGCGGTCTGCTGGCGCATCGACTACATCGACTTCAGCAACCCCCTGGCCCCGGTCAACCTGCAGGCCCAGACCCACGACTGGAAGCTCATCCTGGACCTCGGCAGCCCTGCCGGCTTCCAGGCTGCGCTGTCGCTCCACTACGGTGGCGCCCAGACCGGTGACGTCGGCACCGGCCCCGCCACGGTGGCCCTGCGCGGCTTCTACAGCGATGACTCGACCGGCGCCGGCCAGAACGGCTTCGGCCCCTGCCCCCTGACGGGCAGCGGCGCGCCGGGCGGCAAGAAGCCCTCCCCGCTCATCTAAGCGGGAGACCCCTGAGGTTCCTTTTCCCCTTTCCCTTCTCTCCCCTCTCGTTTTTTGCGTGTTCCCCTCCTGTTGAGAACGAAGAGGGCGTTGCGGATTTTCGGAAAATCACCCGGAGGGGCTTTACACTGATGCTGGCATCAGCCGCGCGGTCCGCCTTGCCCCTGGTGGCCCGCAAGCCGCCAGCGTGGCCTTTTGCTGGCGGCTGCGGCGACGGCGGACCGAAAGTGAACACCATGCGCACAGTCCTCTTCGCCACGTTCGCCCTCCTGCTGGCAGTGCCCGCGCACGCCCTGCCCGCGGCCCCTGACCCCGCGCTCAGCGGTGCCGCCTCCCAGGTCCTGGAGGCCGCCGTCCAGGACGCCCACCAGACCGCCGGGAAGCCGGAGGCCAAGTCCATCCCGCAGGCCATCGCGGCCCACGCCTACCTCTCCGCCCTCGGCCTCATCGCGGAGTGGACCGCCAACCGCCAGCAGGACCAGTTCTGGGAGGCCGCCCAGGCGAGCCCCAGCCCGCCCGACGCGTTCATGCAGTCGGTCTTCAACGTCGGCAAGCAGGCGCACACCACCCTGGAGGGCGCCCTTTCCCGGCTGGCCAACGCGACCGAGCCCCAGGTGGGCGCCGCCACCGCGGCGCGCCTGGCCGCGGCCGCCGAGCTGATCGTGCAGGGGGAGTCCGACCTCACCCTCGCCGGCCGGTTCCTGGGCGGCGGCTCGCTGCGCCGCGAGGACGTGTCCTACCCAACGCAGCGCTACACCATCCTCCTGCCCGCGGTCAAGGCCCTCGTGTATGCCACCGCCGCCAGCGTGGTCCTCGACGGCCTCACCGCCGACGCCGGCGAGCCCCTCGTCGACACGCAGGCCCTGGAGGCGGACATCCAGGCGCGCGGGGGCGTCGGCAAGGGCTGGCAGATCGCCAGCCATGGCCCCTTCCACGACCTGGCGCGCCACATCCGCATCTACGTCACGACCCGCCCGAACGCCACCCTGGAGGACCTGGAGGGGAGCATTGGCCTCCTGGACAGCTCCTTCAAGGGGCCGCGCGACCCGGCCGGGGCCGTGCTGGCCTCCGCCCGCCTCGACGGCGCCTGGTGGGTCGCCCGCGCCGCGCAGGAGGGGACCAACGAGCTGTGGAAGCTCACCATCACGTTCCTCAACTCCCGCGCCTCCGGCGCCATCTACGAGCAGACCCTCCTGGCGAACGCCATGGAGAGCGGCACGTCGTGGGGCGTCTGGGCCCTGGCGGGCGGCGCCGCGGTCGCCGTCGTCGCCTTGGCCGTCGCCCTCTGGCGCCGCGGTCGCCGCGGCCGCGCCCGCTCCACCGCCACGCTGCTCGTGGTGGCCTTGCTGGCCTTCACGCCCGCCGTGCTGCCGGTGAGCGCCCACGGCGACAACGGGCACCCGCAGGGCCCGAACGGTCCCCCTGCCCCCGTCCTGCCCCTGCCCAAGGAGCCGGTCGCCTTCACGAGCCCCATGCACGCCGCGTACGGCGGCCTGGCGCAGGGCCCCGACGGCATCCTCCACTTCGCCTGGGTGGGCTGCCCCGGCGCGCCCGCCAAGGGCTGCTACAATGTCTACCACCGCACGCTCGACCCGGCCACCGGCGAGTGGTCGCCGCCCCAGATGGTGGCCGACCCGCCGGAGAACGCAACGATGGCCCGCGTCGCCGTCGCGGGGGACGAGGTGCACATCGCCTGGGTGCAGGGCGTCGGGCAGGATTCCGGCGAGCCCCTGGAGTTCGCCCACTGCCTGCTGCGCCCCTTCCCGTGCACGTCCGCGACCCGCCTCAGCACCATGGGGGAGTTCACCAGCGGCGCCGAGATCGTGGGCCGCGGCAACCGTCTCTTCGCCGTGTGGAGCGAGGAGGACGCGACCACCAGCCTCTCCAAGGTCTACGCCCGCTGGTGGCAAGGCGGCGCCTGGGGGACGCCCTTCGTCCTCTCCGACCCCCTGCGCATCGGCCGCTACCCGGACCCCGCAATCGACAGCAACGGCGTCGCCCACGTGGTCTGGACCGGCAGCGTCTCCAACCAGCTCTCCACCACCCGCGTCCTGGACTACGCTGCGGTCGCCCCCGAAGGCGTCGTGGACGGCCCCAGGACGCTCGCCGCGACGCCGCTTGACTACCGCGCCCGCCCCACCATCGACGTCCAGGAGGACGGCACGGTCGGCGTGGTCTACAACGGCGTGCGCGACGTCTTCATCCTTGAGCGGCCCGCCGGGGGCACCGACTGGACCGCGGCCGTGAACGTGTCGCACACCCAGCGCCTCTCGCAGTCGTGGCCCATCCTCAACTCCAACGGGAAGGACTGGATCGTCTCCTGGGTCACCGGGACCATCGGCCAGTTCCACATGTGGCAGGCCCACCGCGACGACGGCTTCTGGCTCCGCCCCGAGATTGTCCTCGGCAGCCCCTACGACGGCATCCTGTTCCTCCCGCAGGCCCTGGTGGCGGACGGCCAGCTCCACGTCATCTGGACGGCCAACGCCACCGAGGCGTTCGACATGCAGATGCTCTACGACGCGTGGCCGGCGGACATCACGGCCTCGACGCCGCCCGAGGTGTGGGACGTGGCACCCCACGATGGCTCCTGGGTGGCCGGCCCCAACGTCCCCCTCGTCGCCCTCATCGCCTCGGCGGCCCCCGTGACGCAGGAAGGCGCCCGCTGGGAAGTCGACGGCAGCGCGCTCCCCACCACGGTGGACGCCGAGGGCCGGGTCCACGCCACCGCCAACCTGACCGACGGCCCCCACATGGCCCTGCTTCGGGTCGAGGACACCAAAGGCGGCCGGACCGAGGAACGCATCGTCTTCTTGGTCGACGCCACCGCGCCGGAGTTCACGACCACCGTGCGGGTCGGCGACCGCGTCGTGGCCAACGCCACCGGCTGGCAGGACGCCCCCGTGACCGTGGAGGCCAACGCCACCGAGGACGAGGGGTCCCCCGTCCATGTCCAAGTCGACTACAACGGCGTCGGCCTGTGGCGGGACCTGACCGCGCCCATCCAGGTTCCCGAGGGCTACCTCGTGGCGCTCCGGCTGCGCTCCATGGACGACGCCGACAACATCCGCCTCGGGAGCCCCATGACCATCGGCTGGGACGCCACCGCGCCCAACCTGGCCGTGGAGGTCCCGCGCTGGAGCAACGGCGCCGTCACCCCCATCCCGGTCAAGCAGGGCGACTCCGGCTCGCCCGTGACGGTCGAGGTGGCCGTGCGCGGCCCCAACGGGGAGACGGCGAGCACGGCGCAGCAGCCGCTGGCCAGCCTCCAGCTTCCCGCCCTCCCGGAGGGGAGCTACTCGGTCCACCTCAAGGCCACCGACGCCGTCGGCCACACGCAGGACGTCGGCACGTGGGACCTCGGCGTCGACCGCCAGGCCCCCACGGTGTCGCTGCAGTCGGGCAGCGTCCGCCTGCAGGACCGCGGCGCCAGTGGCCTCGCCAACGTCACCTTCCTGCGCAGCGGGGAGAACGCCAGCCCGGTGCAACTGGAAGGAAAGGAGGCGACCCTGGCGGGCAACCAGCTCCCGGCCGGCGTCTCCCGCCTTGAGCTGCTGGTGCGCGACCGCGCCGGCAACCAGTGGCACGGCACCGTCGACCTGGCCACCGGCGAGGTCAAGGAGATTGTCCTGGACGTGAACGGCAGCGAGACCACCGCCAAGCGGTCGCCCACGCCGGAGGTCGCGCTCCTCGCGGTTGCGCTGCTGGCGCTCGTCGCACTGCGGCGCAAGCGGGACGACTGAGCCTCCGCACGACGACGGCAGCCAACAGCCGCCCCCAGCGTGCGTGCCGTCGTCGTGGCGTGCGTCAGCCTGACGCCACCGGGCAGTCGTCAGCGTGCGCTAGGCACACCCAAAACCAAGGCTCGCAACACACTCCGGCGGGGCCAAAAAATGGAGTGCGCGGTACGGGATTCGAACCCATGCTTTGACCTTGGCAAGGTCAAGTCCTACCACTAGACTAACCGCGCGT
>JBHELM010000078.1:0-11402 GCA_046352715.1 Thermoplasmatota archaeon
ACCTTGGACTCCCTGTGCACGCCTTCCGTGATGGCGTGCGCCAGGTCGTCGGCAATCATGCCTCGTACCGGTAGTGCTTGACGCGCACCGTCTTGCCGCTTGGGCTGCGAATCCTGAAGTGCTGTTCCTGCAGTTCGATGCCCTGTTCCGCCAACTGGTGGAACCATCCTTTTTCTTCTTGGCGGTCCGCGGAGATGCGCTGCGCGAATTCTGGGTAACGCGCATCGCTCCAGGAGATTTTCTGGTTGGTGGCTGCGCGCACAATCTCCGGTGTCGAGACCCACTGGTTGCGCCCCAACTCACGCACAGCCTGCGCAATGGCGCTGCGCGGCATCCGGTCGAACACCTGCTCCACGTCGGCCTCACTGTCCTCGCGCAACCAGTTCTTGAACAACTCCACCGCCTCGCGCGAATCCACCGAACTGAACCGGATAGACCCCTTTCCGGGCCGGCTGGCTTCAACGTGGATGCCTTTGCTGGCTGGATGCAGTAGGGCGTGGAATTCCTTCACGGCATCGCGACGCGGCACCTGTTCCACTTTCGGGGCGGCACGCTTTGCCACCATGGACGGCGGCGACCCGGGCACATCCTGAGCGCCCAACTTCCGCACCACGACCTCGGCATCTGGTTTTCCTTGGCCAGGTTTGTCTCGCCACTCGACGCGTTTCCAGATGCGCAAGATTTTCAGGATGGCGCCGTTGACGTTCCAGACGTTGTGCTTCCCGCACGTCAAGCTCAGGGGCTCACCGTTGGCACCGCGCTCCTCGATGACTTCCACCTGTGAGCGCCGCGTCGTGACGAGGTGGACGAACCGGCCGAAGCGGTTGGGTACTGTCCCCCACTTGACCTCTCCCTCGTACTCGGAATCCAGGACCGTCCGGTCCTTGATTTTGGTGTCCCGCCATCGCCCGCCCCAGAGGATGCTGGCTTCATGCACGGCTGTCGACCTCGTTTGGCGGCGCTGGCGCAGCTCGATGTCCGTGTAGGCCCGCCGCGGCTCGTCTTCCGGCAACCGGGTCGGCCAGGTCACCGGGTTTCCTCCTTGGCAGGCAGGTTCCCATGTGGTGCATCCTCAGGCGTCGGTGAGGCGACACCTGCTTGAGACTGAGTCTCAAACACCATATTGGCGTTTCCAAATGAAACGCGGCTCCATAGGAAGCCGGGGGCGGATTTGGCGGTCGCGGCAGCGCTCGGGCTAAGTAGTGCGTCTTTTCTTGACGACATGGCTGAGGTCCTCCTTGGCTGGGTCGCCGCAGGGCTCTCGATTCCGAGCGGCGACCCTTCCCTTCCTGGACTACCTTTGGTGCATCACCCATCCTGAGCGGTTCGGCACCGGCACGAAGTCGCCCCCAATCCTGGCGAGGATTTTCTTGCGGGCGCTCAGGATGACATTGTGGGCAGAATTGTAGTCCGGGTTGACGCTGCGTGTTCCCGGCAAGCGCGATGGGATGCCTTCGGGGATTTGGTCCTTGATGGCTGAGTTGTGGCTGTGCTCCAGGTTGCGCTGCTGCTCGATGTGGCGCACGGTCTGGTCCAGATCCAGCATCGGCGGGCCACTCCGCTTCACGGGCTTCCTGCTCGCGCGCTTGGCTGGCTTTTCGGAAGCTTGGCGCGGCTTTGCAGGCTGGGCCACGGGCGGCGCTGCGGGCTGCGCCGAATCCGGGAGCCACTCGAGCGGTGAGGCAATCAAGTAGGGCTGCCGGCCTCGCAGGATTTCTTGGACAAGGCGCCACTCCTTCTGGTCCTTGCAGTGGATGACGGCGGGTTGATCGGGGGCTTGCGGCGGGGTGAGGATGGCCATCGTGTCCCACCAACCATGGGCCCACTTAATTTCATCGCAAACTAGCGGCGGCCCCTCGAGCAAAGCCAACCAAAGCTGGCTTATACGCAGCCAAGCCACGCTTCGCGTGGAGGCCGCCGGTGCAAAGCATCCGTCAAAACAGGATGCTGCAACTTCTCCGGCAGGCCCTGCAACTCATCGCCGCGCAAAGGCCGGACAAGGACGGGGATCGAGCGCAGCTCCGGTTCATTCTTCAGGGCGACAGGACCTCCTGCCCACTCATCTTGGGCATGGCAAGGTCAAGGAGGATCACATGGGGCCGCTCCATGCAGTTATGCCCCTTGCGCCGCAGCAACGGCAGGACCAGGACGCCATCCCGGGAGGGCACGCCGAGGTCCAGGGCAGGGGCAACCAAAAGCCGGGCGCGCCGGACGCGTTCGGATGCCGCCGTGGTTATGGGTCCTTGCGCGTAAAGCAGACCGTGCCCGATGAGTTGGCCCCGGGCAAGCGCGGCATTCCAGCGGAAGGCCTCTTGCCCGTCACGCTGGCCGCCGGCAAGCCAAGCCCGGGCGCGCGCGGAGATGCTGCGCCAGTTGGCGCAGGCGCAAGCGGAGGCCGAGACGGCGCGCACGCGCGCCGATCTGATCGCGGGCTTCGCGCACGACCTGCGCACCCCCCTGACCCCAATCCGCATCGGTGTCGGCCTCCTCAAAGAGACTTGCACGCTGGGCCCGGCGGAGCAGGAGGTGCTGGCTTTGCTGGACCGCAACGTGAAGCGGTTCTGCGACCTGGTCGAGCGCATCTTGGAGAACGCTGGAATCAAGGAAGCCAGCCTACACCCCCAACCCACATTGGGCGACACCTTGTCGGGGGTGGGGAACGCCGTTGCGACGGATGCGGAATCCAGGGTTGGAAACCGCCCGGCGCCCCCAGCAAGACCCTAGCCTCAGTGGCACGCCCCGAGCCGGTAATTTGGTCCGACGATGGAAATGGGCCCGGGCAGCCCTGTGGGAAGGTATAACGTGTCGGCGGTGCAGCCGCTAGATGCTCGGGCGGACGGTCATCGCCATGGACAATGAATCCGGCATCCAGACAGATAGGGACAGGCTGATTCGCCTGGCGCAGGCAATGGCTTTCAAGCCGAGCGTGCTTGGGGAGCCTGCCCAAAACGGGGTTCCGTGTGGGCTCTAATCCCGATGGCCGGGTGGAATCCCCCGCTAGTTAGGCACTACCTTGCTTTTCGGAGCAGGTTCCCTCCTGTTGGAGGCCCTATGCTGTGGCTTTGACTGCAAGGGGCGAATAGCTATGAATTGAAGCTTTAGCGAGCGACACCGTAAATGGCGTATAGCCATCGAACACTGCACTTGAAGAGTGCCAAATGGCGGAACGATCTTGAAATTTGAACAGGACCATGCGCTCTCCTCCTAACCAGGCTCCTTCTCTTTTTTGGGGGTGCCCGTAACCTGGGGCATGTGGTCTCCCATACCAACCAGCTTGGCAAAGTCGCAGGTCGGGATACAGGCCTGGTCGCTGGATTCCATCATGGGGGGCGAGAAGTGCCAAGCCTGCCGCCCGACGTCCTCGAGGCCTTTCAGGCCGGTGAGGAGGTGGACGAGCTGAATCAGTTCCTGCCCTGCCAATCCGAGGCTGAGCGGTAGGATGTTCCCGCTGCGTGGACGCTCCTCTGGAGCCAGCCCTTGAATGTAGGACGGGTCGTCCAGTAGGCCGTCGCGTTCGACGCTTACGAGGTGAAGTGGGTCGGCTTTGGTGCAAGCCAAGCATGCGCGGCCTGGCTCGCTAAGATGCACCCCACCTTCGCGCCGGTGAGCTTCGGCCAGAACAGCTACGGCCACCCCACTGCGGAGGCCCTGTGCCGGGCCCAGCAGGCGGGCGCCAAGGTCTACGCCACCAGCGCCTCGGCACCATCGCCATCCAGAGCAACGGCACCACCCTCGCCGTCACCCCTGACCAAGCGGAGACGAAGGACTCCTGCGCCGCCGGTGCCAGCTACTGGTAAGCCCCCCACGACGGCGGGCACGACCTCGACGGCGAGCCGCACGACGGCGAGCGCGAACTCCTCAGGATTTCCTCGGATGCGCGCTTCCCTTCCGGGCAGGGAACGGTAGGGCATTCCCCATTAACAGCGGGCGCCGGACAGGAATCTCCTTGTATAATGAAGCTCATTGACGTTGCGGTGCCCATGGCTGCTTCCCGCTGGCTTGTTGAGGATGGCTCGTTCGACCCAGTCGCGCTGGCCCGTCGCCGGCTCCCCCAGCGCCCGATGCGGGCGCTTCGCGTGGGCACGGGGCTTGAGACGGAGGGGGCAGACGCCGCGCCTGCGCCAACGCCTGCCCCGAAGCTTGCCCTCTACGTCAAACCCCTCGTGATTCGCAACACGCAGAAGATGTTCGGCGCCGCCGACATCCGCGTCGACACGATGGTGGTCCATGCCGGCCCTCCGGACTCCGACCTGTACCACCCCAGCACGTTCCGGTTCCCCAGAATCTCCGACGGCGACGACTTGGCGGACGGCGACGGCCGTGGCCTCCTCGTCTACTACGGCAGGCCGCAGGAATTGGTCGCCTTCACCATCACCGTCTCGCGCGACATCAAGGACTCCCAAGACCTTGCCACCCTCCTCCGGGCGGGGGCCTCCACCACCTTGCCCTCCATCGTGGGCGATCTTGGGATCGGCGCCATGCCCCAGGTGGCCGCCTTCCAAGGCGCCGTCGCCGCCGCGGCAACCCTCACGAACCTCGCCTACGACGTGGTGCGCGCCGTGACGCCGACCTGCCTGGGGCTCATGCGGGGCAACTGGACATCCACCGAGAACTGGGGCGCCGGCCGACACCCCGCATCCGGCCTCCAGCGCAAGAACGACATTGACTTCGCGTACGAAATCGTCACGACGCCCGCGTAGGCGGAAACCGCCTCACCGAATCTTCCCGACGAGGTCCATGGTCGCCTGGTGTCGCCTGCCCAGGTCCTGGATAGACTCGGTTTGCCTCAAGATTCGGTCCAGCACGGGGATTCCGACCCGCCCCAGCCGGCCACTTGCAACCTGGGGGGCGCCGTAGGCCGTGAACCCGAGGACCGTGTAGGCCAGTTCTGGCTCTTCCCGGAGCAGGGTCCGCTGCGCGGCCGCCAGGGCGCGGGCGGGCTCTTGGCCCTCGATGCGGTTCCCGTGGTACAGCACCATCATCCGGCGAGCCATCTCGTCGTCGGCCGCTGGGATGCTGACCACCACGGCCGACCCGCCCGCCTCCAGGAATGCCCCTGGGAGGCCGACCACATCGTCGCCGTGCAGGGGGATGTCCTGGACTCTTTGGGCGCGCCAGCCGGTGAAGCAGGCGCTCAGCACGACGTCCTGGAACGGCAGCGTCATCGCCGCAATTTCGGAGGCGTCCATCCGGCCGTCCCGCAGCAGGAGGCCTGCCACCTGCGGGTAGTCGGGGTCGAAGTCGCCGTGGCATGCAACGTGTAGGACTTGGCCGGGCGCCCGGTCGGAGTCGCAGGCGGTGCGGAAGGCGGCGCAGGTGGCGCGCTTGCCGACGCATCGGCCCGCCTCGAGCCCGGCGTCGGCGTACAGCGCCCCGACCTCCTCCAGCTCCGCCTTGGCGAACGCGAGGGGGGCGACCCCGAGGGCGGCCGGATACGCGGGGTCCCCGACGAGCAGGACGCCCTCCACGCGGCCGCGGCCGGCCTTCGCGAGGCCGGGCAGGACGCATAGGTTGGGGATGATGGAGACGGCCACGCGGTCCAAGACGCGGCCTGCGCGGTGCGGCAGGCCGGCCCACGGCACAAGGTGCAGGACGCCATGCGGCGAGACGACGAGGCGGTCCGCAGCCAGGGCGCGCGCTGCCAGGCTCGCCGGGACGAGGTCCTCCAGGGCTAGCCCCACCGTCGCCGGGTCGTACCCCCGCTGGTCCCACGTGGATTGGACGTTCTCCACGAACTGGGCGAGGGCCGTGGAGGTCCTTGCCGTCATCTCCTGCGCGCCGACGGCCACACTCGTGCCGTCGAAGAGGACGGCGACGATGGTCGTGCCGGCGAGGAAGAGGGAGAGGGCCGAGGCCTTCACCGATGCGAGCGTGGCCTGGAGTTCCGGCAGGTCCATGGCGGGGGCAACGGAGAGGAGGCGCCACCTTGGGTCGGCCGCGCGCTCCCGCTCGATGGCCTCCTGGCGTTCCGCGAGGAGCCGGTGGCGGTGGGCCAGGATTGCTTGCGCCTGGCCTGGGTTCTCGCCCGAGGTGTATTCCAAGGCGTCGATGCGCCGCGACAGCTCTTGGACCTCCCCGCTCTCGGGCGCAGTGCCCCCGGCGGCCAGGGCGGAGCTGAGGGCGCGCGACTTGACTTGGTCCATCAGGGCCAGGCAGCGGGGCGCGTCCCCCAGCGCCGCCGCCAACAGGATCGCCTCCTCGTACATCGGCACCTTGTCGCGCAGGAAGCAACTGTCCAGGCGGGGGCCGAGGGGCGCAATCCGGAGGGTGTCGACCGCCTCGGCTGCCCGCGCGTACGCTGCCAGCGATTCCTCGCTGCGGCCCTGGGCCACGAGGACCCTTGCGTGGAGCCAGTGCGCCTTCCAAGCAAGGTCGGGGTCGGGGTAGCGCTCCAGCCACGCCAGGGCCGCCTGGATGCGCTGCGCGGCGGCCTCCAAATCCTGGCCGAGCAAAGCTTCGGCCTCCAGGCGCAGGAAGACCGCGACCTTGGGCCGCAGGTTGTCGTCCCGCTCCGCCTGAGTCCGCAGCGCCTCTAGGAAGGCGAGGGCGTCCCCAGGCTTGGACTCCTCAATATCGAGGCGCGCAAGTTGGAAGTCCAGCCCCACCGCCGCCGAGCCGTCCATGCCGCCGCGCGCCTCCAGGAAGCAGGCGCGGGCCTGGGTGCGGTCGCCCTGCAGTCTGTGCGCCAGGCCGGCCGTGTTCGCCATGCGGGTTGCAAGGGCGGCCCAGATCGTGCGCTGGCCGCGCTCCAGGGTTGACGGGTCCGTGGCGCGGGTGCGCAGAATGTTGGCGATGTCGCTGCGGGACAGCGTCTCCCCCGGCCCGGGGGCGGGCACCAGGCGGCGGGCCCGGTCGACGGCCGCGAGGCACCGCGAGCCATCGCCCAGCCACTGGTAGAGGTCCGCCAGGTTCAGGGCGGCCCGGGCGCACAAAGTTGCGTCCCCGGTCCCCCCGGCAATGCGTTCCGCCTCCACGAGGAGCGCCAAGGCCTCCGTGAAGCGGCCCCTGCGCAGGGCCGACCAAGCCTGCGCGGACGCCACCTCCCACGCCCCCTCGGGCCCCACCTGCGCCGCCACCTCGGCCGCAGCCTGCCTGGCCTGCTCGGCCCAGTCCGCCCTGCCGAGCGTCTCGGAGGCATCCGCGTACCGGAAAAGCGTGTTCATGAGGTCGCGGGCAAACGGGGCCACGTCGAAGCCGGGGTGCTGGCTCGCCAATTGGCGGGCCATGCCCAGAAGCTCTCCCTGCCGCGGAACCAGTTGGTGCAGGATGGCGTGGGCCTCCTGGACGCTGCCGGTGTTCTCTAGCGCGTCCGCCTGCGCGAAGAGAACGAGACCCTGCCCCTCGAGTTCCTGCAACCCGAGGCTTGCCTGCAGGATGTCCATCGGTCACGCCCCTTGCGCAAGGTGCAGGATGACACGGGTGGCGGACATGAGACCTTTGGTTCATGGGCGAAGCCCTTAATGGACTTTCGAGGCGGCGGCCGGGACCGTGCAACGAGATACGCCTGCCTGACGGAGGCGAGGAGCACATCCAACCCGGATTCAGCGACACCGAGGAAGTGGCTTGCCCAGCCTGCGGACAGCTCATAGGGGAGATGCGCTCGGACCTGGGGCCCCCAACCGTCGAACCGGCCGAAGAAGACGGCCCGGACATGGAGGTCGGGTTTACCGACTGGTCGCCAGACCGATGCGCCAATTGTGATGATCGCGGGCGCATCTACAAGCACAACGACCCCCGTCTGCCTTCCCGCGAGTGCCGCTTCTGTAGAGGGGCTGGCCGCACCCGTAGAGGTAGAAAAGAGGAAAGAAAGGTTGAGGGCTCGATTTCGGGTCCTCACCGGGCTACGGATATCCCCCGCTATTTTCCAAAGAAGCAGGATTTGCGGTGCATTAGGTCCTGCTTCACTCGTCCTGCGGCAGCGAATCGAGCGCATCCTGCACCAGCTTCTCCGCCCGTCGCAGGTCCTTCCCGCGCCCCTTCTCAGGCTTCAGCCGCGCCTTCGCCAACTGCTCGTGCAATTCTTTGGCCTGCTTGGCGGAGGGCAACCCTTTCCGCACGCCCTGCAAGGGAACCTTCAATCGCCCCGCCAACTCCTTGAACTGCGCCTCGACGCGGACCTGGTGGTGCGCCATCGCCTGCCGCCACGCCTCGCGCAGGGCCAGGACGTCGCGGTGGGCAGCATCAAGCAGGTCGCGGCGGCGGGGGCTCGGGCGGCTCACGGCTTGGCCTCCAGCAGCGCCTGCAGCCGGGTCTTCAGGTCCTGCTGGACGGCGGTGACGGTGCGGTTGGCGTTGATGTCCTGGAGGCCGTAGCGCTTGCCGAGGCGCTGGAACTCCTCGCGCATCCGTTTCTGGTAGCGCAGGAAGCTGGCGTGCCAGTTGCGGCTGATGCCGAGGTCCATGCCGGACTCCCAGTAGTCGAGGTCGTCGTGCTCGGCGAGGCGGCGGTCGAGCAGGGTGGTGGCGCTGGCCTGGAGGAAGAAGAGGTGGTCGGGGACGATGGCCTTGCTGTAGAGGGTCTCGACCCAGTCGGGCTCGGCGCCGCGCACGAGGTCGCGGGCCATGAGGGTGAAGACGTAGCGGTCGGCGAGGACGATGGCGCCGGAGCGCAGGGCGGGGACGATCTTGTTCTCCATCTGGTCGTAGAAGTCGGTGGCGTAGAACAGGCTCATCGTGCGCGGGCTGAGGGTGTTGCCCTCGCGGGCGTGCGCCAGCTCCGGCGCGACGAGCTCGCTGCCGCGCAGGCCGACTTGGACGACGGCGTGGCCCTCGGCCTCCAGCCAGGTGGCGAGCTTCTCGACGTGGGTGGTGCGGCCGCTGGAGTCCTGGCCCTCGAGGACGACGAGCTTGCCGGTCAGGTCGTTGAGGTCGACGCCGGGCGGCGGCGCGCCGTAGCAGCGCTTCCGGGCCGCCTTCATGGGCCGCCTCCGTAGAGCTTGGAGCGGTTCTGGTAGCTCGGGAGGTCGATGGCCTTGGCCACGATGCCGCGCACCTTCTGCTGGATGGCGTGGATGGGGCCCTGCGAGTCGACGGCGGTGAAGGCCTCCTTGGGAGCCATCCGCTCGTAGAGGGCGTGGATGCGGCCCTGGAAGATCTTGTACGACTCCTTGATGTCGGGGTGGAGGCCGAGGTCCATGCCGGCCTCGTGCCACTTGAGGTCGGGGCGGCCGGAGAGGATGCGGTCGAGGCTGACCTGCAGCGGCACGCGGAAGTGCAGCGTCAGGTCCGGCCGGTGCGCGAAGCTGTAGAGCTTGCGGAGCCACGCCGCGTCGCAGCCGCGCACGCCGTCGCGGGCATAGGCGGTGTAGACGTAGCGGTCGCACAGCACGATGTAGCCCGCTTCCAGCCGGGGGAGGATGCGGCGCTCGTAGCGGTCGGCGAAGTCGGTGGCGTGGATGAGGCTGAACGTCGTCGGGGTCAGCAGTTGCTCCTTCTTGCCGCGCTTGGTGGCGCTGCGCACCAGGTCGCTGCTGTTCCAGGTGCTGAAGTAGACCTTGCAGCCGAGGCCCTTGAGCCACTCGTGCAGCAGGTGGACCTGGGTGGACTTGCCGGAGCCGTCCACGCCCTCGACGGCGACGAGCCTGCCGGGCAGGCCGCTTGCGGCGGTGGGCTTGGGCGTCACGGCGCCTCCGTCTCGAACTCGAGGGTCGTGTCGAACGCGGAGCAGAACAGGCCGCCCTTCTCCTGCACGGCCCACTGCTCCAGCGCCAGGTCGCCCTCGCCCTTGAGGCGCAGCACGACGGCGTCCTTCTCCACCAGGACCTTGACGCCGCGCACGGCGGCGCGGTGCTGGCGGTCGAGGGCGTCGGCGACCCGCAGCAGGGCGGCGAGGCGGCGGACGCGCTCCTGGTCGGCGCCCGAGAGCTTGGCGAACGGCTTGTGGCGCAGCGCGGGCTCCTTGCGGCGGTGGTAGCGCGCCACCTGGGCGACCACCTCGACGTCCTCGCCGGAGAGGCCGGGGAGGTCCGCCTGCGCGATGAGGTAGTAGGAGTGCTTGTGGTGCCGGTGGTCGTCGATGAAGCGGCCCACGTCGTGCAGCACCGCGGCGGCCTGGAGCAGGATGCGGTCGGCGGCGCGCAGCCTGTGCAGCTCCTTGGTCTGGTCGAACAGCGACAGCGCGAGCCGGCTCACCTGCACGCCGTGGCTCTCCTCGAACTGGTAGCGGCGGCCCAGCGCCACGCTGGCGTCGAGGACGACGTGCTCGGACTTCGCCTGCGGGTCGGTGTGGACGGCGAGGGAGTCGACGAGGTCGAACAGGACGCCGTCCTTGAGCCCTACGTGCGGGACGTGCAGGGTGTCGGCGCCCACCAACTCCGCGACATGCTCGTAGACGAGGCCGGCGGGGACGATGACGTCGGCGCGGTCGGGGCGCAGGCCCAGCTCCTTCTTGCGCTCCTCCAGGCTCATCTTGGCCAGGCGCTGCACCTGCTCGCGCAGCTTCTTGAGGCTCAACTCCGCCACAGCGTCGTCCCGGCAGCCGGCGAGGCGGGCCAACTCCTCGATGTTGCCCCCGGTCGCCGCGAACCCGGCGGGCTTGCGGCCGCGGGGCAGGTTGACGCGCAGGGTGTGGATGGTCTCGGCGACGAGGTGCTGGAAGCGCTCCGGGTCGCCCTGGACGGCGTGGAACTCCTCCAGCAGGCGCACCGAGCCCATGGGGTGCGACTCGCTCCACAGCAGGCCGCCGGCGTCCAGGAGGCCGATCTCGACCGAGCCGCCGCCGAGGTCCATCACCATCCACGGCCCCTGGTCGAAGGAGACGTGGCGCGCGACGGCGGCGGCCACCAGGCGGGCCTCCTCGGCGCCGCTGATGACCTCGACCTTGAGGCCGGCGCGGCGCACCTTGCGCAGGAACTGGTCACGGTTGGCCGCCTCGCGCACGGCGCTGGTGGCCACGGCGCGCACCTCCTGCACGCCCAGCGCATCCAGCTTGCGCTTGAACCCGGAGAGCGCCTCGACGGCGGCGGCCATGGCCTCGGTGTCGATGGCGCCCACCTCGAACACGCTCTGGCCGAGGCGCACCTGCGCACGCTCCTGCAGGAGGATGCGATGCCGCGCCGCGTCCTGGAACTCCGCCGCTACGCAGCGCAAGCCGTTGGAGCCGACGTCGATGCAGGCCACGCGGAGCGGGAAGCTGGGGCCTGCCATCGCCGGCGGGAGGCGGTGGGGGCTTCTTTTGGCCTTTCCCACCCGAACCTATTGAGGCGCGCGCCCGCCGGGGAGCCTGCTCCTGGGAGCGGCGGGCGGACAGCCCCTGGACCCGAGGCACCACGGGCCGAAGCAGGGACTTCGGGGATGACGGGATTTCCTTGAGGTGTTCTTGGCCCTAGAAAAATCCCGCAAATCCTTGGAGTCCCTGCCCGGAGCCGCTGCGCCCGCAACCTTGATGCGCTTGGCCCGGGCTTG
>JBHELM010000079.1:0-9002 GCA_046352715.1 Thermoplasmatota archaeon
GGGGACGACGCCCGTGATGGCGTTGGTCACCGGGTCGCGCTGCAAATCGTACGTGCACACGAGCAGGTAGTCGTTGCCGTTGAGCGGGTGGCGGAGGTAGGTCAGCGTGTGCGGGCCGTTGACGGGGATGGGGGCGAAGGCGTCGAGCTGCGGCGCGCGCTTGTCGCTGATGTCGACGACGTAGATGCCGCGCGGCAGCCCCGCGTTGGGGTCCTGGGTCGCCTGCACGCCGCGCGCCACCTGGTCCGGCATGTTGCGCTGGCTGGCCAGGAAGGCGAGCGTCTCGTCGGCGTTGACCTCGACGTCGAAGCCGCTCTGCGCGGTGAAGTGGCTCAGCACGGTGGGGTGCGCCTTGTCGGTGGTGTCGAGGATGCTGAAGCCGCCGTAGGCGCCGTCCGTGGACTCCGCCGACAAATAGGCGTGCGTCGGGGTGACGGCCAGCTCGTTCCAGGACGCGGTGGGGGGGATCTTGTTCGGGTCGCCGGAGCCGTCGATGCCGTTGGAGTAGCCGACGCGCTCCAGGTTGTGGCTGCCCTGGTGCAGCGCCGCGTTGTAGTGGCCATCGGGGTCGTCGTGCGTGAGCGCCAGCGCGGGGGCGGCCGCCTTTTCCACCTCGGTCTGGACCTTGGCGTAGTCGGTCGCCGGCCCCGCCTGGAAGCAGCCCGCGAGCAGGAGGGCGAGGGCCGGCAGGACAAGGACGGCACGCATGGGCGGGCGCCCAGCGGGGGGTGCGCTAAAAGCGGTTCTGGTGGCGATTCCCTCCCAAGCAGGGATTTCCGAGGGTTTTGGGCACCACGAACCGCGGAAGTCGTCGCGAACCCACGGAATCAAAGTCCTCCGCGTTTTCCGCGGCCTCCGCAGTTCGTCGGCGAGGGCGCGCTAGAACGGGTTCTGCTGCTGGAGCCAGGGTTCCGCAGGCGGCGGCTTGCACGCGATGCGGTTCCGCGTCAGCAGCGCGTGCGTCACGGCGAGGGGGAGGCCGACGACGTTGCTCCACGGGCCCACCTGGAGATGCACGTAGGGCTCCAGCAGGCGGTCCTGGATGCCGTAGCCGCCCGCCTTGCCCTCCCACTGCCGCGAGGCGACGTACTGCTCCACGACCTCCTTGGGCAGGCGGTCCATGCGGACGGCGGTGGCGGCGTGCGCGGCGTCGACGGCGCGGCCCGCCCAGGCGAGCGCGAGCCCGGTCCAGACCTGGTGCGTCGTACCGGACAGCAGGGCCAGGTGCTCGCGCTCGGAGGCCTCGTCGCGCGCCTTGCCCACCAGCTCGTCGCCCAGCGCGACCACGGTGTCGGCGCCCAGCACCATGGCGTCGGGGTGGCGGGCGCTGGTGGCGAGGGCCTTCTTGCGGGCGATGACCTCCAGCGCCTCGCCGACGGGGAGCCCGCGCGGCGCCACCTCGTCGACCGGCACCGACTCCACGAAGAAGTCGTCCACCAGGTGGCGCAGCAGCACGGCGCGGCGGGGCGACTTCGACGCGAGGACGAGCTGCATCGGCTCACCGGGCCGCGCGTTCCAGGGCCACCTTGAGGCGCTCCGAGATGAGGGCGCCGTCGGCCTTGCCGCGCAGCTGCGCCATCACGGGGCCCATGAGCGGCCCCATCGCGGCCATGCCGCGGGCCTTCACGAAGTCGGCGCGCTCGGCGATGACGGCCGCGATGACGGCGTCCACCGTGGCCGCGTCGGTGGCGCCCACGCCAGCCTTGGCAATGGCGGCTTCCGCGTCCAGGCGGGGGTCGGCGTCGATGGCCTTGAGCAGGTCCGGGAGCGCCTCCTTGGCGAAGCGTCCGGCGCGCAGGGCGGCCACCAGGGCGGGGAGCTGGCGGTGCACGGCCTCGGCGTTGGCGAGCGCCGGAAGGTATTGCAGCAGGATGCGCGCGGCGAGGTTGCCGCCGGCGCCCGCGGCGAGGGTGGCGAACTCCTCCTCGAGCCCCTCGTTGACGACCTGCTGCGCGGCGTCCTGGCTCAAGTGGTGCTGCCGGACGAGGGCCTGCACGCGCTGCTCGGGCTTGGGGGGCAGGTTCTCCAGGATGCGGCGCCACAGCCGCAGGTCGAGGCGGATGGGCGGCACGTCGGTCTCGGGGTACATCCGCGCCGCGCCGGGCATGGGGCGCAGGAACCGCGTCGAGTCGTCGGGCTGCGCGCCGCGCACCTCGCGCAGGGGGCCGAGCATCGCCTGCCGGGCCCGCTCCGCGGCCGCCTCCAGGGCGCGGTGGGCGACGGGGGCGCGCTCGACGCAGAGCAGGAACGCGTCCGCGGGGCCGCAGCCGAGGCGGGCCTTCACGGCGTCGGCCTCGGCCTGCGTGATGCCGTAGGCGGGCAGCTCGTCGGAGTGGAAGAGGCCCTTGACGCCGGCGGCGACCTTGGCGTGGTCGGCCAGCTCGCGGCCAAGGCGGGGGCCGTCCTTGGCGGCGCCGCGCAGGAGGCCGCCGAACTTGGGGAGCAGCAGGCCCCACACGCCATGCCTGCGGGCGAGGGCGTCCTTGACGGACTTGGCCTCCGTCCTCTCGAACGCGGCGCTGACGTCGAGGGGGTTGGCCGGGAAGGTGGGCGACGCCCCGCGCCCCTGGAGCAGGCCCAGGACGTGGTGCATCCAGAGCTGGCGGCGGCACTCCTGCTCGATGACGCGGGCGACGGCGCGCAGGTCCTGGCAGCCCTTGATCTCGACGCGCTGGCCCACCCCGACGCTCACGTTGAGGTCCTGGCGGATGGTGCCGAGGCCGCGCTTGACCCGGCCCGTGGTGCGCAGCAGGGCGCCGATGCGGGCGGCGGTGCGCTGGGCGTGCGCCGGGTCGGTGACGTCGGGCGCGGTGGCGATCTCGACCAGCGGGATGCCGAGGCGGTCGAGCGTGTAGGTCGCGACCCCCTCTTCCTCCTTCAGCGGCCGCGCGGAGTCCTCCTCCAGCGCGACGGTCCAGACGCCGACGTCGCCGCCCTCCACGTCGAGGGTGCCGCCGGTGCCGATGAGGGCCGTGCGCTGGAAGCCGCCGGTGTTGCTGCCGTCGATGACGGTCTTGCGCATCACGTGCACCTCGTCGACGGGGCGGGAGCGCAGCAGGCCCAGCAGCGTCAGCCCCGTGGCGTAGGCGTCGGCGTCGAGCGGCTTGGGCGGCTCCTCGTCCAACTCCACGAGGCTGGTGAGGCCGTCGATGGCGAGGTAGCGGAAGCTGCGGTTGCGGCGCGACTCGGCGGCGGCCGCGGCGTCCATCTCCCCCGTCTCGCCCCCGGTGGCGCGCAGGGTGCGCAGGACGGCGCCGATGGTGCGGCGGCGCAGCTCCTCCTCGCCGTCGATGACCTCGCTGGGGACGCGGCTGAACAGCTTGCCGGTGTCCAGTTGCTGGTGGATCTCCAGGCCGCAGCGGAACCCGATGGCCTTGTAGTCGAGGCTCGGCGCGAGCGACCACTCCTTCGCCTGCTCCGGAGTCATGCTCATGCCCCGCCTCCGGGGAAACCACGAATTTCACGAATTGCACGAAGACCTTCCCGGGTTCGTGGAATTCGTGCAATTCGTGGTTCCGTCGGGGTCATGCCTTGGCCCCCGCCTGGCCAAACAGGGATTTCGGGGATTCCGGGGAAGTGGGGCTTGCTTTGTTCCCCGAACTCCCCGCAATCCCTGTTTCGGTGGGCGGCAGGGCGGCGGAGACGAACGCGCGCAGGTCGACCGGCGCGTCCATCTCGCCCGCCAGGTTGGTGAGGAACAGCTTGCGCACCTCCTTCGGGTCCGCGGTGTGGCCGAGGATCCACATCATCTTGATGTAGGCCGCCTCGGGCGTCATGTCCTGCGCCGGCAGCACCCCCATCTGGAGGAGGTCGCGGCCGGTGGAGTAGACGTTCATGTTGACGGCGCCGTTGACGCACTGGCTCGCCATGACGACGTGGGCGCCGCGCGCGGCGACCGCCTGGATGCCCGGCAGGCAGCGGCGGGAGATGTGCCCGAGGCCGGTGCCGACGATGACCGTCGCCTTGCGCACGACGTCCTGGATGTGCTCGGGCCACAGGCCGGGGTAGGAGAGGATCATGCTGACCTCCTCGTCCCACACGGCGTCGCAGCGCGTCGGGCCCTTGGAGCGCGGCTGGTGCGGCGCGTTCCACACCACCGCCTCGCCCACCACGAAGCCGAGCGGCGGGACGTTGATGGACTGGAAGGCGTCGCGGCGGCTGGTGTGCATCTTGCGGACGCGGTTGCCGCGGTGGATGGCGCAGGCGTCGTCGCCGGGGCCGGCGTGCATCACGACCACCACCTCGCCGAGGTCCGCCGTGGCGGCGACGCGGGAGGCGGCGAGCAGGTTCATGGCGGCGTCGGAGGAGGGGCGGTCGCTGCTGCGCTGCGAGCCCACCATGACCACCGGGCCCGTGAGGTCCTTCAGGGCGAACGAGAGCGCCGTCGAGGTGTAGCTCAGGGTGTCGGTGCCGTGCGGGACGACCACGCCGCGGGCGCCGTTGTTGAGGTGCCACGCCGCGCGCTCGGCGATCCTGGACCAATGCTCGGGCTGCATGTCCTCCGAGAACATGTTGAACAGCACCTCGGCGCGCACGTTGCAGAGCGCGGAGAGGCCGGGCACGGCGGCGACCAGCTCCTCGGGCCGGGTGGCGGGCTGCACGCCGCCGGTGCGGTAGTCGACGAACGAGGCGATGGTGCCGCCCGTGCCCAGCACCGCGATGGTGGGCTTGCCCGGGTCGTGCGGCGGCTCCGCCCAGGAGCGCACGGGCGCCTTGCCGGGCTCCAGCAGCTCCAGGCGCGCCCCCTCGGCCAGCAGGCCCACGTTGTAGCCGTTGTCCAGCTTGAGGGTCAGGATGTCGGCGCCGCTGAAGCTGTGGCGCGGCATCAGGATGCCCTCGAAGCTTGCGCCGTCGGCGGTGGCGAGGCGGACCCGGTCCCCTGGCTTGGGCTCTTCCACGGCCCGCGCAAGGGACGGGGGCTTAAAGCGGCGGCGCGCCCCGACTCCCGACAGGTCTGCCGATTTCGCCGAAGGTCAGGCCATGGCGGTGTAGTCGGGGTCGAAGGCGCTGCCGGCGGGGAAGACGGTGATCCAGATGGTGTACTCCTGCTGCACGAAGGCGCCGGCCGCGTCGCTGGGCCCCGAGGCGCGGGCGTAGGCGACGTAGTCCCCCGCCTCCAGCCCCGTGAGCGCCACCCGCAGCGGCCCCGTGCCGGCGGTCCCCTTGTCGTCCTTGAGGTCCTTGCGGAAGACGAGCCCCATGGACTCGGAGGCCGGGGTGCTGGCGGTCCACTTCATCTCGACCACGACGCCCGCCTCGGTGCCGTCGAGGCTCAATGCGTAGGGGCGCTTGCCGTTGAGTTCGCCGTCGGGAGTGCCCTTCACGTAGAAGCCGCCGGCCCAGACGCCCTCGTAGGTCTCGGTGCTGGGCTGCGGCTTGGCTGGCGCGGTGCCGTTCGCGGCGGTCGCGGTGGCGGACGCCGCGCCTGCGCCGGCCTGCGCGGGCTCGGCAGGGGCGGTGAGCGAGCCGGTCATGGGCGTGCCGGCGTCCTTCGGGGCGGCGCAGCCGGAGAGCACCAGGAGGGCCAGCGTGGCGGCAAGCAATGCGCGGAGCATCGCCCGCCGACCTTCCGTTGCGGTATATGGCCTGATTGGCGGGTCCTTGGAACAGTGCAGCGACCCGTCTAGGCGTCGTCGTCGGCGGGCGCGCTGCGCCGCACCTCGTCCAGGATGTCCGACTCCAGGTCGGCGAGCATCTGCTGCAGCGCCGAGGCCTCCACGCGGGCGCGGGCCCGCCAGCGCGCGGCCTGGGCCAGCACGGCGGACGCGGCAGCCAGGGCGGCGACGGTGCAGGCCCCGATGGTGCCGAGGATGGCGCGGGTGGCGGGGAGCTGGAGCGTGTCGAGGCCGCGCAGCGCCCGCGTCACCTCCAAGAAGCTGCCCGCCAGGACGAAGGTCAGCAAGGCCAGCCCGCCGCCCCACAGCGACAGGGCGAGGGCGACCTGGGGCACAGTGCGGCCGGCGGCGCGGGCGTGCAGGCGGTCGCGGGTGGCCTGGAACCCCTCGGGGGAGAGGCCGCCGGAGGCGTGGTGCCGGGTCGCGTCCTCGAGGAGACGCTGGCCGTTGGCGCCGAGGCGGCCGCGCGGGCGCAGCAGGCAGGCGGCGCCCGTGGCCACGACGGCGAGCCCCACCATCCCCAGGAGGGGGCCGAACAGGGTCGACAGGATGTTGCCGGCGGAGCCGCCGGGGGACTCGCACGCGTGCCCGGGGAGGGCGGCGCGGGCGCAGGCGATGACCTGCTCGCGGCTCGCCACGACGGTCTCCCACGCCGTGGTGGCCAGCAGCAGGAACAGCAGGCCGAAGGCGGTGCAGGTGACGGCGGCGGAGGTGCCCCGGCTGCCGACCCAGTCGACGGGGCGGGAGAGCAGGGTCACGGCACCAGCCCCTTCACCAGCTCCTTCAGCTTCCCCTCGAGCTGGTCGGACTTCTCGAGCTGGTAGTCGTACGCCACCTGCACCGTCTTGGCGGTGGCGTAGAGGATGCCGCTCTTGGCGTCCTTGATCTCGTAGTCGAAGTCCCACGACTTGCCGCCGATGCGGGCGGTCCACATCTTGACCACCGGCTGCGAGCCCATCTTGATGGGGGCCTTGTAGTCGATGGCGGCCATGGCGAGGATGAAGGGGAAGTCGCGCTCGGAGCGGCTGCCGGCCACCTGGGTGAAGAAGCGCATCCGGCAGTGCTCCAGGTAGGTCAGGTAGAGCGCGTTGTTGACGTGGCCGAGGCCGTCGACGTCGTTGAAGCGCACCTCGACCGGGACCGAGAAGGCGGGCACTACGCGCTCCTCCGCAGGGGGCGGCCCTCGAGCCGCGACTGCACGCGGATGGCGAGGTCGTGCAGCTCCTCCGACTGCGGCTTGCCGGTCCCGCGGGGGAACAGCGCATGGACGGGGCCGGCGCCGTCGCCGGCCTTGCGGGGGACGACGTGCAGGTGGAGGTGCTTGACCTCCTGCCCCGCGGCGGGTCCGTTGTTGAAGGCGAGGGTGAAGTCGGGGGCGCCGGTCTCGGCGGCGAGGATGGGCAGCAGGCGCTGCGCGGCGACCAGGACCGCGGCGGCGTCGGCGGGGGCCGTGGACTCCAGGCGCTCGGCGTGCGCCTTGGGGACGACGAGGGTGTGGCCCGGCGCGAGGGGGTTGATGTCGAGGAACGCGAAGGCGCGCTCGTCCTGGTAGAGCTCGGCGCTGGGGATGCGGCCCGCGGCGATGGCGCAGAACAGGCAGTCCACGCCGGACCAAGTGGGCCCCTGGTCTTAGCCATGCCCGTTGACGCCCGCTGGAGGGCTCTTGGCGACGTACGGCCCGAGGTCGGCGTAGCCGTGCCGGCGGTAGTAGGGCTTCACCCCAGGCCCCGCGATGACGAGGAGCCTCCCCAGGCCCCACTCCGCGAAGGCGATGCGCTCGGCCTCGGAGAGCAGGGCGGCGCCGTGGCCCTGGTGCTGGAAGGAGCCCGTTTCGGGGTCGTCGTCCCCGATGGCCCTCGCCAACCCGTAGACCTTCAATTCGCGCACGAAGGCGGCGCCAAGGGGGTGCGATGTCTCAGGCCGGTGCGCGCCGGCTCCCACGCGGCGCAGGCGCAGGAACGCCACCACCGCGTCGGCGACGGGGTCCTCCAGGGAGAGGAACGCCTCCGTGCCGCCGCCCGCCTCGTACTCGGTGCGGCGCAGCGCGAGCCGGGCAGGGTCGACGGCCACCCCTTCGCGCTGGCGGGTGCCGGCCTCGCGGCAGCGGACGCAGCGGCAGGGCGGCAGGCCGTGGCGGGCGCGCACCTCCTGGGCCAACTGACGCAGGTTGCTGTTCATCACGCCCGCCTCCAGGTGCGTCGTCGGGATGTCGCGGTCGATGCGCTGGATTCGGCACCACTCGGGGACGAAGCCCTTGCCCGCCGCCACGACGGCCGCCGCCTCCTGCGTCCCGTAGGGATGGTACTCGCCGCGCCGCCACTGCGCCTTCAGCGTCGTCTCGCCTTCCATCACGACGAGCGTGGGGTAGACCTTCAGCATGTCCGGCCGGTAGTCCGGGTCCGCGAACAGCCGGCGCAGGTCCTCCACGTCGGCGACTGGGTCCGGGTCGAGCGGCGCGCTCCCCCGAGCAGGCAATGGCACCGACGACACCACGGACGAAACCACGGATTCCACGGATTGCACGGAGAACGCTGAATCCGTGTCACCCGTGGAATCCGCGGTTGGGGAGCCGTGCGGGCGGGGCAAGCCCGGCATCATGTGGACGCACACCTTGAACCCGGCGTCGCGCGCCAGCCGCAGCGCCCGCCGCGACTCCTCCAGCGTGTGGCCACGGTGCGTCGCCTGCAGCACGGCGTGGTCGAGGCTTTGCAGGCCGACCTCGACGCGGGTGGCGCCGTGGCGCAGCATGGCATCGAGGTGCGGCTCCAGGCACCAGTCCGGCTTGGTCTCGATGGTGAGCCCGATGGCCCGGCAGGCGGCGGACTCGTTGATGCCCTGCAACGCCGCAAGCCGCGCCTCGCGCTCGCCGGCGGGGAGGGCCTGCCACGCCGCCTCGCCGCCCCACAGCGCCGCCGTCGCCTGCGACTTGAGCGGGTCGAGCGCCTCCGCGGCCTCGGCGGGGCCGTCGTTGAGGCCCGCGTAGATGCCGGCGACGAACCAGTCCTGGTACGCCATCTCCCGCGCCGGGAAGGTGCCGCCCTGCACCACGACGTCCACCTTGCCGACGGCGTGCCCGTTGGCGGCCAGTTGCGCCAGGCGGCCGCGCACGATGGCGTAGGGGTCGTAGCCGTGCCGCCGCGCCCGCAGCGTCGACGGCTCGAACCCGGTGTAGCTCTGCGGCGCGTCCACCTCCGGGCCGCCGGGGCAGAAGGTGCACTTGCCGTGTGGGCACGCGGCCGGGCTCGACATGACGGCCACCACGGCGACGCCCGACAGCGAACGCATGGGCTTGGTGCGCAGCCAACCCCAGCGCCGCGCCGCGTCCGGGCCGAGGGCGTGGGCCAGCTGGGCGTCGGTCGGGATGGCATCGAGGCCCAAGGCAACAGC